>NZ_JAIUIM010000029.1:0-85552 GCF_020165615.1 Mesorhizobium sp. BH1-1-5 | reverse complement strand
CTGCGGGCCACCTCTCCCCCGATCGACGGGAGAGAGGAAAGGCGCTTGGTCGATTCGGCAGCGTCTTTGGCTCGAAATGCCGTGCTGTTGAATTAGAACGACGGGGCGCTGGCCCCGCAAGATTTCCTCTCCCCCGTCGATCGGGGGAGAGGTGGCCCGCAGGGCCGGAGTGGGGGTCGATCCCCGCGACGTGTCCAATAATGGAACTAACCATGACCCAACTCGATCCCGCCATCAAAGTCCGCCACGAGCCGATGCGCATCGCCGGCCAGAAGGTCGACGCCGATCAAAGGCTGGAGGTGCGCTTCCCCTGGAACGACACCGTCATCGGCACCGTGCCGGCGGGCGGGGCGGAGCATGCGCGGCGCGCCTTCGAGATTGCGGCCGCCTACCAGCCGAAGCTGACGCGCTATGAGCGGCAGCGTATCCTGCTCAAGACCGCTGAATTGCTCAATGCCCGCAAGGACGAGCTGTCCGATCTCATCACGCTGGAGCTCGGCATCTCCAAGCAGGACTCGCTCTACGAGGTGGGACGTGCCTTCGACGTGTTTACCCTTAGCGGTCAGTTGGCGATCCAAGACGACGGGCAGATATTCTCCTGCGATCTCACCCCGCACGGCAAGCAGCGCAAGATCTTCACCATTCGCGAGCCGCTCAGCGCGATCTCGGCGATCACGCCGTTCAACCATCCGCTCAACATGGTGTCGCACAAGGTGGCGCCGGCAATCGCCACCAACAATTGCGTCGTGGTCAAGCCGACGGAACTGACGCCGATCACGGCGCTGATGCTGGCCGACATCCTCTACGAGGCCGGCCTGCCGCCGGAAATGCTGTCGGTCGTCACCGGATGGCCGGCCGATATCGGCGACGAGATGATCACCAATCCCAACATCGACCTGATCACCTTCACCGGTGGCGTGCCGGTCGGCAAGATGATCGCATCCAAGGCCGGCTACAAGCGCCAGGTGCTGGAGCTTGGCGGCAACGATCCGCTGATCATCCTCAACGATCTATCGGACGAGGATCTGGCGAAGGCGGCCGACCTTGCGGTGGCCGGCGCTACCAAGAATTCCGGCCAGCGCTGCACGGCGGTAAAACGCATCCTGGTGCAGGAAAAGGTCGCCGACCGCTTCGTGCCGATGGTGCTGGAGCGGGCAAAGGCCATCAAATTCGGCGACCCGCGCGATCCGGCCACGCAGCTCGGCACGGTGGTACACGAGAATGCCGCGGCGCTGTTCGAAAGCCGTGTCCACATGGCGGCCGAGCAGGGCGCCGAGGTGCTTTACAATCCCGGCCGCAAGGGCGCGTTGCTGCCGCCGATCGTCGTCGATCGCGTGCCGCATCAATCCGAGCTGGTGATGGAAGAGACTTTCGGTCCGATCGTGCCGATCGTGCGCGCGCCCGACGATGACGAGGCGTTGATCGCGCTTTCGAATTCGACGGCGTTCGGCCTGTCGTCGGGCGTCTGCACCAACGACTTCCGCCGCATGCAGAAATACATAACCGGCCTCAAGGTCGGCACCGTCAACATCTGGGAAGTCCCGGGATACCGCATCGAGATGAGCCCCTTCGGCGGTATCAAGGATTCGGGCAACGGCTACAAGGAAGGCGTCATCGAGGCGATGAAGAGCTACACCAACGTCAAGACCTTCTCCCTGCCCTGGTAAGTGCCGTGACGGACAGCTTTGACCTTGCAATTGTCGGCTCCGGCATTATCGGGCTGGCTCATGCGCTGGCAACCGCGCGTCGCGGCCTGCGCGTCGTCGTCATCGATCGCGATCAGAAAGCCAACGGCGCTTCGATCCGCAATTTCGGCCTCGTCGTCGTCACCGGACAGGAGCCGGGCCAGTCGCGCCGGCTGGCGGAACGCAGCCGGGAAATCTGGTTCGAGCTCGCGAACGAGGCGGGGATCGAAATCCTGCATCGCGGCAAGCTGATCGCGGCGCAGCGGCCGGAAGCGCTTGCGCTGCTCGAGACCTTCAAATCCGGCGAGCACGGCGCCGAGTGCAAACTCCTGACCGCGCGTGAGGCGCTCGCGCATCAGGCCGGGCTCGACGGGAAAGCAATCATCGGCGGGCTCCACAGCCCGTTCGAGTTGCGCGTGGAGTCGCGCGAGGTGCTGCCGCGGCTGGCATCGTTCCTGGCTGAGAAGCATGGCGTCGTGTTCCGCACCGGCGTGTCGGTGACGGAGATCGCGCCGCCCTTCGTCGAAACCAGCGCGGGGCGTGTTCACGCTTCAAAGATCGTCGTCTGTCCCGGCGACGATTTCAGCTCGCTTTATCCGGAACTGATCGGCAGGCACGGCGTGCAGCGCTGCAAGCTGCAGATGTTGCGCATCGCCGACCCCGGCTTCCGGCTCCAGTCGGCGCTTATGTCCGACCTCAGCCTGTTACGCTATGGCGGCTTCGCCGCATTGCCGGAAGCCGGCGCGTTGCGGGCGAAATTGAGCGAGGAACGCGGGGCCGCATTGGCCAACGGCGTTCACCTGATCGTCGTGCAGAGCGCGGACGGTTCGCTGGTCGTCGGCGATTCCCATCATTATGGGCTCACGCTCGATCCGTTCGGATCGGAAGCCGTCGACCAATTGATCCTCGATGAGTTCAAGACATTGTTCGGCAAGGTGCCGAACGTTCTTGCACGCTGGACGGGATATTACGCTTCGGCCAAGAATGCGGTGCTGCGCGACGCCCCGCACGAAGACGTGCGGCTGGTGATCGTCACCAGCGGCACCGGCGCCAGCACCGGATTTGGGCTTGGCGAGGAGACCATAACGGAGTTGTTCGGCCAATGACGCTCGTCCATACCGAAGGCGAATCCAACAAGGCCGCGGCGCGACAGGAATGGAGCGCCAAGCAGAGTCACGCGCCGTCGCAAGAGCTCTTGCGCCGCGACGCCGAGGCCTTCCTGCACCAGAGCCTTTCCAGCCCCTGCGTGTCGGCCATCGCCAAGGCCGAAGGCATCTGGATCGAGGACACGGCCGGGCGCCGCTATATGGATTTCCACGGCAACAGCGTCCCCCATATCGGCTATGGGCATCCGCGGCTCAAGGAAGCCATCGCCAAGCAGATGGACGAGCTGCCGTTCTCGCCGCGCCGCTTCACCTGCGAGCCGGCGGTCGAGCTGGCCGAGACACTTCGCGCGCTGGCGCCGGGCGACCTCGGCAAGGTGCTGTTCACGACCGGCGGGTCCGACGCGATCGAGGTGTCACTGAAATTGGCGCGCGCCGCCACTGGCCGGTTCAAGACGCTGTCTTTCTGGGATGCGTTCCACGGCGCCGGCTTCGGCGCTTCCAGCGTCGGCGGCGAGGCGACGTTCCGCTCCGGCATCGCCGGGCCGCTGCTGCCCGGCACCGAGCATGTCGCGCCCTGGGCGCCGCACAATTGCCCGTATGGCACCAACTCGCTGGAGGAGTCGGCACGCGCCTGCGCCAACATGATCTCGTATGTGCTGGGACGCGAGGGCGACTTCGCCGCCTTTATCGCCGAGCCGATGCGCGCGACGCCGCTGGTGCCGGCGCCGGGCTTCTGGAAAGCGGTGCGCGAAGCCTGCGACCGGCATGGCACGCTGCTGATCTTCGACGAAATCCCGACCGGTCTTGGCAAGACCGGAAAATTCTTCGCCTCCGAGCATGATGGGGTGACGCCCGACATCATCGTGCTCGGCAAATCGCTTGGCGGTGGCATCCTGCCGATCGCTTCGGTGATCGCGCGGCGCGACCTCGACGTCGCCGGCGACTATGCGATCGGCCACTATACGCATGAGAAGAATCCCGTCACCACGCGCGCCGCGTTGACCACCATCGCCATCATCCGCGACGACGGTCTCGTCGAGCGGTCGGCCGAGCTTGGCGCCCATGCGCTCGGTCGCATGCAGGATCTCATGCAGCGCTCGCCTTTCGTCGGTGACGTCAGGGGCAGGGGACTGATGTTCGGCGTCGAGATGGTCGAGGACAAGGCGAGCCGCGCGCCGGCGCGGGCGCTTGCCGAGAAGATCTACTATCGCTGCCTCGACCAGGGGCTGAGCTTCAAGATCAGCCAGGGCAACGTGCTGACCCTTTCGCCGCCGCTGGTGATCGCGCGCGCCGATCTCGACCGGGCGCTCGACATCGTCGAGGCCGCCGTGCTGGCGGCCTGAGCCCGGTGAAGGCGGTCCGCACCGATCGCGAGCTCGAATGCCCGGGCATAGACGCCGGCTTGAGGGCGCGCGGTGTCGAACTCGTGACGCTGCCGGACGGCATTCCGGAAGCCGAGCTCATGGCGGCGGTTGCCGATGCCGATCTCATCTTGATGTGCTACACGCCGATCACCGGGCGTGTCATCGAGGCCGCGCGGAAACTCAAGGGCATCGTCAAATACGGCGTCGGCATCGATGCCATCGATATCCAGGCGGCAATGCGGCGCGGCATTCCGGTCGTCAACGTTCCTGAATATGCCGAGGAGACGGTTGCCGAGGGTGCTTTCGCGCTGATGATCGCGCTGGCGAAGCGGCTGCCGGCGATCACCGCGGCGGTTTCGCGCGACGGCTGGATCTGGCCGGAGCAGCGCTGGCTGGGGTGTGACATTTCAGGGTCGACGCTTGGGCTGGTCGGCTGCGGCAAGATCGGCCGCAGCATGGCGCGGATGGCAGGGCTGGGGTTCCGGGCGCGGGTGCTCGGCTTCGATCCCGGCGTTGATGCCGCGACGATGAGAGATGCGGGGATCGAGAAGGTGGACGATCTGCAAGCGATGCTCGGCGCCTGCGATTTCGTCTCGATCCACTGCGTGTTGAACGATGAGACGCGCGGCCTGATCGGCGGCCGAGAACTTGGCTGCATGAAGCCTTCGGCAATCCTCATCAACGTGTCTCGCGGAGCGCTGATCGACGAGGCCGCACTTGTCGAGACGATCGTCGCAGGGCGCATCGCCGGAGCCGGGCTCGACGTCTATTCGCTGGAGCCGCTGACCAAATCCGGCCATCCGATGAGCGCGCTTTTCGATCGCGACAATGTGATCCTGTTTCCGCACCTCACCTTCTTCACGCATGAGGCGATGCGCCGGCTCGAGGACGATACGCTTGCTCGCTGTTTCGAGGTGCTCGAAGGTCGGCCTGTGACGATCCGCTCGCGCGACCCGCGCTTGCGCGCGCAGGCCACGGGCGTCGAACTCCGCTGAAGAATCCGTTATTTCGTGAGGTATCGCAACCAGGCGTGCAGGAGAACGCGCTTGCAATGCCCGTGCGACAGTTCCATGACAAATATCAGCTGAGATTTGTCTGTCATAAAATAAATAGATTTTACTTATCGATTGGGTGCCCCCAAAGTTGACACAACGACGACATGCACCAGCGCTACTCAGGCAATAGCGGGCCAGGAATGCGATCACGAGTGCGTCGCAAATTGTGCCTTCAATAAATAAAGGGGAACTGATCATGAAATCGCGAAATCTTACCGTGGCTATGACCTTCGCCGCTGCGCTGCTGGGCTCATCGGCACTCGTCGCGCCGGCGTTTGCCGACGGCGTCGTCACCATCTATTCGGCCGACGGCCTGCATGACGGCAACGGCAGCTGGTACGAGACCGAGTTCGCCGCCTTCACCAAGGCCACCGGCATCACCGTGCAGTATATCGAAGGCGGTTCGGGCGGCGTCGTCGAACGCGTCGCCAAGGAGAAGTCGAACCCGCAGGCCGACGTTCTCGTCACGCTGCCGCCCTTCATCCAGCGCGCCGCCGCCGACGGCCTGTTGCAGGATTTCAAGCCCGAGGGTTCCGACCAGATCGATGGCGGCACCGACAAGTACCGGCCCCTGGTCAACAACTACATGAACTTCATCTACAACGCCTCCGTGCTGTCGGAAGCGCCGAAGAGCTACAACGACCTGCTCGATCCGAAATTCAAGGGCAAGATCCAGTATTCGACGCCCGGCCAGGCCGGCGACGGCACCGCCGTCATGCTTGAGATCATCCACGCCTTCGGTGGCGAGGACGCGGGCTTCGAATTCATGAAGAAGCTGCAGGACAACAATGTCGGCCCGTCCGCCTCGACCGGCAAGCTGACCGCGCTGGTCAACAAGGGCGAGCTACACGTCGCCAATGGCGACCTGCAAATGAACATGTCGCAGATGGCCGACAATCCGAACATCAAGGTGTTCTGGCCCGCGGGTCCGGACGGCGCCCGCTCCACCTTCGCGCTGCCCTATGAGATCGGCCTGGTCACCGGTGCGCCCAACAGCGACAACGGCAAGAAGCTGATCGAGTTCCTGCTCGCCAAGGAAGCACAGTCGACGGTAAGCTCGGTGGCGCTCGGCCTGCCGGCCCGCAAGGACGTGAAGCCGGACGACGCTAATTTCGCCAAGGCGCAAGAGGCAATGAAGGGCGTGACGATCTGGGCGCCGAACTGGGACGATGCGCTGACCAAGTTGCCCGACTACGTCAAGAAGTGGAACGAAGCGACGGGAAGTTGATCTCCTGGTGAGCAAATCCGGAGGAGCAGCCATGTCGGTGCCCGCTTTCACGGGAAGCAATGTCATGGACGTCGACGCCGCGAAAATTAGCGGCGCCCCCGCCCCCGGCTCCAATGTCCACTTCGACAAGGTCAGCGTCGCCTATGGCGCGCATGTCGTGCTGCATCCGCTGACGCTCGACATCGCGCCTGGCGAGATCCTGGCGATGATCGGGCCCTCCGGCTCCGGCAAGACGACTGCGCTCAGGGCGGTCGCCGGTTTCGTTCGGCCGGCAAGTGGCCGCATCCGCATCGGCGCCACCGACGTGACCGATCTCCCGCCCTATGAGCGTGGGCTCGGCATGGTGGTGCAGAACTACGCGCTGTTCCCGCATATGCGGGTCGAGGACAACGTCGCCTTCGGGCTCAGGGCGCAAGGCGCCGACAAGTCGCTGATCGGCGAGCGCGTCAAGGACTCGCTCGCGACCGTCGGCATGTCGGGCTTTGCCAAGCGCTATCCGCGCGAGCTTTCCGGCGGCCAGCAGCAGCGTGTCGCCATCGCGCGGGCGCTTGCGGTCAGGCCGCGCGTGCTTCTGCTCGACGAGCCGCTTTCGGCGCTCGACGCGCAGATCAGGCGCAACATGGTCGAGGAGATTGCCAAGCTGCATCGCGACCTGCCGGGCCTGACGATCCTCTATGTCACCCACGACCAGACCGAAGCGCTGACGCTTGCCGACAAGATCGCCATCATGCGCGACGGAAGGGTGTCCTCGCACGGCCCGACGACCGAGCTCTACCGCCGGCCGCCCAACCGTTTCACGGCCGAGTTCCTTGGGCGCGCCAACCTTCTGCCGGTCACGGTCGCGGAAGGCGCCGACGGGCCGAAGGGGCTCGCCAAGGCCAGGCTCGGCGATGCCGTGCTTGCCAGCGCGGGACGCAGCGAGAAGCCCGGCGACAAGACCCTTCTCTGCATCAGGCCGCAGCATCTCAGCCTCACCGGTGACGCGGAACATACCAACAGGATCGTCGGCACGCTGAAGGAAGTGCACTGGCAGGGCGAGCTCACGCATCTTGTGCTCGATGTCGACGGCACGCCGGTGCGCGTCTCGGCGACCAGGTTGCCGATGAGCCTGCCGGAGCGCGGCTCGGCCATGCCGCTGTTCTTCACGCCCGGCGACACCTCGCTCGTTCCGGAAGACGTCCGTGGCTGACACCGCCGTCCTTTCCGCCACACCGGCAGCGAGAAGAATGCCCGGCCGGTTCTGGATCGTGCCGCCGGCATCGCTGCTGGCGCTGCTGTTCTTCTATCCGCTGGCGCTGATCGTCCAGCAGGCCTTCACCGACGACAGCGGCATGGCCAATGTCGCCGAATTCGCGCGGGTGCTGCATGCGCGCTTCTTCCTCAACGCGCTCATCAACACCATCACCATTTCGGTCGCGGCGACGGCCGGCTGCCTGGTCGTCGGGCTGGTGCTGGGGCTGATCCTCGCCTTCGTGCCGTTTCCCGGCAGCGGCGTCATCGCCCGGCTGATCGACACCTTCATCGCCTTGCCGACCTTCCTGGTGACGCTCGCCTTCACCTTCCTCTACGGCTCAGCCGGCATGCTCAATGCCGGATTGATGGAGGTGTTCTCGCTGCAGGCGCCGCCGGTCAACTTCCTCTACTCGACCTGGGGCGTGGTGCTGGCCGAGGTCACCGTCTACTCGCCCTTCGTGCTGCGCCCGCTGCTCGCCGCATTTTCACTGGTCGACCGTGGCCAGATCGAAGCGGCGAGCGTGCTCGGAGCCCGGCCATTCCGCATCGTGCGCCAGGTGATCCTGCCGGCGGCCGTGCCTGCGCTGATCGCCGGCGGCAGCCTTTGCCTGCTGTTGACGGTCAACGAGTTCGGCATCGTGCTGTTCATCGGCGCCAAGGGCGTCATCACGCTGCCGCTGCTGATCTACAGCAAGGCGATCCAGGAATCGGCCTATCAGGTCGCCTGCATCATCGCCGTCATCAACATCGCGCTGTCGCTGGGGCTGTTCGGCCTCTACCGCTTCGCAGCCGGCCGGCTGGGAGCATAGAGATGCTGGTCTGGTCGCGCCCCGGCCGCATGCTGATCTGGTTGGTCTTCTCGCTGCTGTTCGGCGTGCTGTTCCTCGCTCCGCTCGCCGTCATCCTGCTTTCCAGCCTGGCCGACCAATGGAACGGCGTGATGCCCAGCGGGTTCACGGTCGAGCACTACACCGATGTCGCGCAAGGGGCGGCGTGGAAGGCGGTCAAGGCGAGCCTGGTCACCGGATTCCTGGCCAGCGCGCTGGCGCTGGTCAGCGGCACCTGGGCGGCGCTCGCGCTGCGTATCCAGGACGCCACGCTGGCCAGGTTGCTTGGCGTGCTGTTCTTCATCCCCAGCGCGGTGCCTTCCGTGTCCGTCGGCCTTGGCCTGCTGGTGGCCTTCAGTCACCCGCCGCTGCTGCTCAACGGCACCATCGCCATCGTCATGATCGCGCATTTCGTGCTGATCTCGGCCTTCACTTTCGGCAATGTCTCGGCCGGGCTGGCGCGGCTCTCGCCCGATTTCGAGCAGGTGGCGTCGAGCCTCGGCGCGCGCCCCGCCTATAGGCTTTGGCATGTCACGCTGCCCTTGCTTACGCCCTATCTGGTCGCCGCCTTCGGCCTAAGCTTCGCTCTGTCGATGGGCGAGCTCGGCGCCACCGTCATGGTCTATCCGCCGGGCTGGGTGACGCTGCCGGTATCGATCTTCAGCCTGACCGATCGCGGCGATGTCTTCGCGGGCGCGGCGCTGACCATGGTGCTCGTCGCCGTGACGCTCATCCTGCTGCTTGGGCTCGAACGCGTCACCGGTCGCCAGACGAGGTCGTGACCTCGCCGATCTAGGATGCCCGCAGTTTGCCGTAGCGTTTGATCAAGCGCTCGCGCTTCAAGCGCGACAGCCTGTGTATCCAGAAGACCCCGTCGAGCTGGTCGATCTCATGCTGGTGGCAGACCGCCAGCAGACCTTCGGCGTCCTCGAATTGCTCCTTGCCTTCGAGATCCTGATAACGAACCCGGACGCGGGCGTGCCGCTCGACATCCTCCGTCACACCAGGCATCGAAACGCTGCCTTCCGTATGACGGATCATTTCGCTCGACACTTCGACAATCGACGGATTTACAAAGATCCCGGGCTTGGAGGTCGAAGGCAGTTCAATCGCCACCACACGTTTCAAAACCCCGATATGCGGGGCGGTGATGCCGATCCCGGGCGCCGCGTACATGGTGTCGAGAAGATCACTGGCGAGACGGAACAGCTCGACGTCGAACCGTTCGACGGGTTCCGCGACGGCGCGCAGCAGGGGATCAGGGAACTTTATGATAGGGCGGACTGCCATGTGTCAGCCCACCGGCTTCTGCAGCACGTCGAATTGCGGGTTGGTTTCCGAGAAGATCGGCAAGGCCGCGGCGCCAAGGACGGAGGTGTCCCTGCCTGCGGCGCCGACCAGGACCCGCGGCGTCATGCGGGCGCTGGTCGCGCTCACGGAGAGGTGGAGCGGTTCGAGCCGGGTGGCCAAAGCCTCGATCACCGGCAGCGGCATGAAGCCGCCGAGCACGACGGTCTCGGGATCAAGCGCCATTTCCAGGACGTCGATCGCTTGCCGCAGCGGATCGACCGCCTCGGCGAGCCAGGCCTCGAAACGACTGTCGCCATTGGCCAACAGCTTCTCAAGCAGCTCAGGCGAGGCGTGGTCGGGGTCCGGCAAATCGAGCCTGTCATAGGCCGCGCGCAGCGAGACGTAGCGCTCCAGGCAGCCGCGCTTGCCGCAGCCGCAGGACAGGCCGCCCGGCCGCACGATGACATGGCCGATCTCGCCGGCATTGTGGCGAGAGCCCTTGTAGAGATGGCCGTTGAGGAAGAGGCCGGCGCCCAGGCCCGTCCCGATGAAGAGGTAGACGAAGCTGTCGAGCTTGCGGGCAACGCCATATAGCCGCTCGCCTATTGCCGCCGCGGTGGCGTCGTTCTCGACGGTGACGGCGATACCGGTCAGCCGTTGCAGCTCGTCAGCCACCGGAAAATCCTGCCAGCCGGGAAGGGCCGTCGGACCGACCGACGTCATGCCTTCGACGTCGAACGGTCCCGGCATCGCCATCCCTATGCCGAGCAGCCTTGTCCGTTCCAGTCGAGAGGTTGCGATCAGGTCATCCGAGATCGCGGCAAGCAGCGGCATGGCCTCTGCGGGCGTTGGCCGGTCGACACTCCTCTCGATACGCGCGCGCATCGTGCCGGAGAGATCGGTGACGACGCCGACGGCAAGCTGGTGGTCGAGCTGCAGGCCGATCGAATAGCCGCCGTCGGGATTGATGGAGTAGGGGACGGCAGGTTGGCCGCGCGCGCCTTTCAGCGTTGCTTCCGGGCGCAGCAGACCGGCCGCTTCCAATTCCTCGACGATGTTGGAAATGGTCTGCGACGACAGCGCCGTCAGCCTTGCGATCGCCGCCCGCGACAACGCGCCGTTGGTGCGGATCGCTTCGATCACCACGCGGCGGTTGTGCGATTTCGCCTGCTCGAGATTTGTGCCGGAGATGGCTTTCTTGGGGGTCATCAGGTAGGTACCAATCACGGAAACTGTAGATAGCCGCTTTAGAAAATCAAGTTGATTTAATTATTTTGCGCTCGCCACCATCTTATAACGCGGCGAGGTTGAAAGCTCTCGAGCGGATCTCAATTGTGTCCGCGACCAATTGGTCAGGAACGATCTCGCGGCTGACGCATTTTGCCTCGCGTCAACAGCCGAGGGATCCGATGCGCATAGCCCATGTCGCGCCGCTCTATGAATCCGTGCCGCCGAAGCTTTATGGCGGCACGGAGCGGATCGTCTTCTACATCACGCAAGCACTGATCGAGCTCGGGCACGACGTGACGCTGTTCGCGAGCGGTGACAGCGAGACGTCGGCCAGGCTGGTGGCCGGCCGCGACCAGGCGATCCGCCTGGACCCGCGGCCGAAGAAATCGGAGATCGCCGCGCATCTGGCGATGCTTGCCGATGTGCGCGAGCGCGCCGGGGAGTTCGACGTCATCCATTTCCATCTCAGCCACTTCCTGCATTTTCCGTTCTTCGCAGAGATCGCGGGGCGGACGGTGACGACGCCGCATGGCCGGCTCGACTATGTCGACCTGGCACCGGCCTACAAACGCTTCCCGCGTTTCCCGATGATTTCGATTTCGCACAGCCAGAAGCGCGGCCTGCCGGATGCGAACTGGCTCGCCACTATCCATCACGGACTGCCGCTCGATACCTACCGGCCGACCTATCAGCCGCAGTCGGAGGAGCCTTATCTCGCCTTCCTCGGCCGCCTGTCGCGCGACAAGCGGCCGGACCGCGCCATCGAGATCGCGCGACGGTCCGGGTTGAAGCTGAAGCTGGCGGCCAAGATCGGCGACGATGACCGCGCCTATTTCCGCGACAACATCGAGGCGCTCATCGACGGCGACCGCATCGACTATGTCGGCGAGATCACGGAAGACGAGAAGGCCGGGTTTCTCGGCAATGCGGCGGGCCTTTTGTTCCCCATCGACTGGCCGGAGCCGTTCGGCCTCGTCGCGATCGAGGCCATGGCCTGCGGCACGCCGGTGATTGCCTGGGACCAGGGCGCTCTGCCGGAGATCGTCGACAATGGCGTCACCGGCTTCGTCGTGGACAGCGTGGACGGTGCGGTCGCGTCGATGCCCGCGCTTCTCGATCTGGATCGGCGGCAGGTGAGGGCTGTCTTCGAGAAGAGGTTCTCGGCGACAAGAATGGCACGCGACTATCTTGCTGCCTATATGCGTCTGACCGGCATGCCGGAGGTCAAGGCCTCCTGACCTTCATAGCGCTAATCTACGAGATAGAGCATGATGTTGTCCGAAAACCGCTTCACACTTTTCGGCATCATCCTCCAGGGCGGGGCAAACGAAGAGGTGACGAATGACGGAGCTCGACGAGCGCAAGCTCGATCCCGCCGTGGCGCTTTCCACGCTCGACGAAACGGCGCCGCGGGAACCGCACCGGCTTTTTGCCCTCAAGCAGGGCGACTGCTTCGCTGTCGCCGACGCCTATGGCGACATCAGAGGATCGGGTGACGGCTTCTTCCGCGACGACACCCGCGTGCTTTCCGAATTCCGGCTGACCATCGGCGGCAGGCAGATGTCGCTGCTCGGCGCTTCGCTCAGCCAGGACAATGTGCTGTTCACGTCCAACCTCACCAACCTGCCGATCCAGAGTGCCGCAGGCCGCGATATCCCGCAGGGTGCAATCCACATCGAACGCGTCAGGCTCATCTGGCAGGACAGGCTGTTTGAGCGGATCACACTTTCCAACTACAGCCGCGAGCATTCGACCATCACCGCCTCGCTGCATTTTTCCGCCGACTTTCGCGACATGTTCGAGGTGCGCGGCTCGACGCGGGTGAAGCGCGGCACGACGCATGTCGCCAAGACCGACAAGACCTCCGTGCTGCTCGGCTATGACGGCCTCGACGGTCTGCCGAGGCTTTCCGCAATCTCCTTTTCGCAGGCGCCCGACCAGTTGAGCGACAATCGCGCCGATTTCCTCATCGCGGTGACCAAGCGCAGTCAAAAAGTGCTCTATATCGAGGTTGGTCCCGAGGTCGCCGATCCGCCCGATCGCGACCGTTTCCGCGCCGCGGCGGCACGCGCCCGCTTCGGCATGCGCGCCAAGCGCAGGCATGGCGCCACGGTGCACAGCTCGGGCCGCGTCTTCAACGATTGGGTCGAGCGCGCCCGCGCCGATGTGGCGCTGCTAACCACGGAGCTTCCGACGGGACCCTATCCCTATGCCGGCATCCCGTGGTTCTCGACGGCATTCGGCCGCGACGGCGTGATCTCGAGCCTGCAGATGCTTTGGCTCAATCCCGGCCTGGCGCGCGGGGTGCTTGCTTTTCTGGCCGAGCACCAGGCGACCGAAACGTCGCCTTTTTGGGATTCCCAGCCCGGCAAGATCATGCATGAGACGCGCAAGGGCGAGATGGCGGCGCTGCGCGAGCTTCCCTTCGGGCGCTACTATGGTGGCGTCGACACCACGCCGCTCTATATCCATCTGGCTTCCGCCTATGCCGACCGCACCGGCGACATGGCCTTCATCGACAAGCTCTGGCCTTCGCTGAAAGCCGCCGCCGAATGGACGGAGGAGGCGAGCCGCGCCACCGGTTTCGTCACTTACCAGCGTGCCGCCGAGTCGGGCCTTGCCAACCAGGGCTGGAAGGACAGCTTCGATTCGGTCTTCCATGCCGACGGCCGTATCCCCAAGGGACCGATCGCGCTGGTCGAGGTGCAGGGCTATGTCTTTGCCGCCTTCCGCGGCATGGCGGCGCTCGCACGCCGCCGCGGCGAATTCGCGGATGCCGAGCATTGGGAGGGCCGCGCCGAGGAAATGCGGGTCGCCGTGGAACGCGACTTCTGGCTGGACGACATGAATTTCTACGCCTTGGCCATCGATGGCGAGGGCCAGCCCTGCAAGGTGCGCACATCGAATGCGGGGCATCTGCTTTTCGTCGGGTTGCCGCAGCCCGAGCGCGCCAACCTGGTCGCCGACCAGTTGCTGTCGGCCTCCTTCCATTCCGGTTGGGGGCTGAGGACGCTCGCCGACGATGCGGTGTTTTTCAACCCGATGTCCTACCATAACGGCTCGATCTGGCCACATGATACGGCGCTATGCGGCGTCGGCCTCGCACGCTACGGCGAGCGCGACAGCGTGGTGCGGCTGATGAGTGGCACTTTCGAGTCGGCTGTGCATTTCAACATGCGGCTGCCGGAGCTGTTCTGCGGCTTCGCCCGGGCGCCCGGCGAGGCGCCGATCGCCTATCCCGTCGCCTGCCTGCCACAGGCCTGGTCGGCCGGCTCCACCTTCATGCTGATGCAGGCGTGCCTTGGCCTGGAGATCGATGGCTGGGAGGGCGAATTGCACGTCACGCGACCGAGGCTGCCAATCGGCATCGATACCCTCACCATCAGGCATCTCACGGTCGGCGATAGGGCGATCGATCTTACCTTCCAACGGGTTGGCGACCGCGTCGCCGCCTTCCTGTCGGACCGGCATGAGGGACAGGTGCCGCTCATTGTGCGCACGTAAACAAAGCGCTGCAACCCTGCGTTCAACAATCGAAAAATGTCGGAACTGATCGCCGGTTTGCGCGTTCCCAACCTAACCCGGCTTGCCCGTCTGCGGCCGGCAAGAACGAAAACAATGAACGGACGGCCGGAGGCAACCTGGCATTTCAATGACACAATATGGCGTCGACCTGTTATTGGTCCTTATTCTCGCAAGCCTCGGACTTTCCGCACTAGCGATTTTCATTTCGATATCCCGGTACCGTCGCAATCACCCGAGGGCATCGGCCATGCCGGGTTCCGGGGACGACTTTGCCGCCGAGGCGGCGCGAAAGGTGCTGCGCGAATTCGAGAAGAACGGGCAGTCGGTCGACGCGGCTCTTGTGACATGGTCGCCGGACACGCTGCGCAAGATCCTCGCCGACGAGCTGCCGGAAGCGCAGGTGATCGTCGTCTCCAATCGCGAGCCCTATATTCATAACGAGACGGATGGCGGCGTCGAGCTTGTCGTGCCAGCGAGCGGACTGGTCTCGGCGCTGGAGCCGATCACACGCGCCTGCGCCGGCACTTGGATCGCCTATGGCGGCGGCACCGCCGACCGGACGGTGGTCGACGGAAACGACCGCGTGCAAGTGCCGCCTGGGCATCCCTCCTACACGCTGCGCCGGGTCTGGCTCAGTGACGACGAGTATCAAGGTTATTATCTCGGATTCGCCAATGAAGGCCTGTGGCCGCTCTGCCATATCGCCTTCACGCGGCCGATCTTTCGCGAGTCGGACTGGGAGGCCTATGAAGCCGTCAACCGCAAATTCGCTGACACCGTGGTTGCCGAGGCTCGCAACGAGCGGCCGATCGTGCTCGTCCAGGACTATCACTTCGCGCTTTTGCCGCGCATGATCCGCGAGCGTCTGCCCGAGGCGATCGTGATCACCTTCTGGCACATCCCCTGGCCGAATTCTGAGGTGTTCAGCATCTGTCCGTGGCGCGAGCGCATCCTCGACGGCCTGCTCGGCAGCTCGATCGTGGGCTTCCACACCCAGTTCCACGCCAACAACTTCACCGAGAGCGTCGACCGCTTCATGGAAAGCCGCATCGAGCGTGCCGATGCCGCCATTTCCTACGGCGGCCAGGTGACGCTGGTGCATTCCTATCCGATATCGATCGAATGGCCAGTCGATCTCCTGAAAGCCCTGCCCAGCGTCGAGGAATGCCGGGTGCGCGTTCGCAAGCGGTTCAGGATTCCAGCCGGCGCCAAGCTGTGCGTCGGCGTCGAGCGTCTCGACTACACCAAGGGTATCCTCGATCGCTTCCACGCGCTGGAGGAGTTGTTCATTCGCCATCCCGAAATGGTGGGCAATGTCGTGTTCCTGCAGATCGCGGCGCCGAGCCGCGGCACGCTGCCGGCCTACAAGCATCTGCATGAGGAATGCCTGCGCTGTGCCGAGGAGATCAATCAGCGCTATGGCAGCGACTCCTACCGGCCGGTCGTCATGGTGGCCGAGCATCATTCGCAAGCGGCGGTCTATGAACTCTATCGCGCCGCCGACATCTGCCTGGTCACCAGCCTGCATGACGGCATGAACCTCGTCGCCAAGGAGTTCGTCGCGTCGCGTGACGACGAGCAGGGCGTGCTTTTGCTCAGCACCTTCGCCGGCGCCTCGCGCGAGCTGCTGGAGGCGCTGATCATCAATCCTTACGACGCGGCGATGATGAGCGAGGCGATGCTGCAGGCGCTGACCATGGGGCCGGACGAGCAGCATGAGCGCATGCGGCGCATGCGCGACATCGTGCGCGACAACAATGTCTATCGCTGGGCCGGCAGCATGTTGCTCGACGCGGCGCGGCTGAGAAAGCGCGGCGACCTCGACCGGGTCACCGCCTTATACGACCGGCCGGCAGGCCCCACCGGCGACAATGTCGTCTCCATGTTCGAACGCAAACAGGCAGTGGGATTTAGATGAACAGTCAGGTAGACCTTACCCCACCGCTTCCCGCGGGACGGTGGGCGCTTTTCCTCGACATCGACGGGACCTTGCTGGAGCACGCGGCGCATCCCGACGCCGTCTCGGTCAGCGAGGAGTTGCGCGTTCTCCTGCAAAGGATCGAGCGGCGGCTCGACGGCGCTCTCGCCTTCATCACCGGCCGTTCGATCGCGGCCGTCGACCATCTGTTCGACCCGTTGAAGCTGCGGATCGCCGGCCTCTACGGGCTGGAGCACAGGCTTCTACCGGATGGGCGGATCGAAGCCGCCGACGAGCCGGCGGATATGGCGGCGCTTGCCGACGAGATCGAACTGGAGCTGGCGAGCAAGGCCGTCTATGTCGAGCGCAAGGGGCCGGTGCTCGCCATCCACACGAGAGCCGCGCCGCAGCTTCTGGCGCGGGCGACGGAGTTGGTCGAAGCAGCGCTCGCGCGCTTGCCGCAGGGCTACCGCGTGATCGCCGGCAATGCCGGCGTCGAACTGATGCCGCTCGAAGCCGCCAAGGGCGCCGCGATCCGGCGTTTCATGCAGCTCGATCCGTTCACCGGCAGGCGTCCGGTGTTCCTTGGCGACGACACGTCCGATGAGAACGGATTCGACACGGTCAATGCCGCGGGTGGGATATCGATCCGCGTCAAGCCGCAAGGCGAGACGGCGGCGCGTTTCGCCATCGAAGATGTAGCCGGCGCGATCGCCTGGCTGGAGGCCAACTTCGTCCCGGCCGCACAAACACCCAGCAGCGATCTCGTCGCCTAGGCCGGCAATCGCCAGCCAACTATTGCTGCTGCAAGCCCGTGATCATGGCGATGATCTCGTTCTTGTCGGTCTTCTTCGTCTCGCGCACGCCGATCTGCTTGCCGCGCCTCAGGACGCAGATGCGGTCGGACAGCTTGAACACCTGATCGAGGCTGTGGCTGATGATCAGGATGCCGACATTGCGCTGCTTCAGCGACAGAACGATTTCTTCCACTTTCGCCGTCTCGGCAACGCCGAGCGCGGCCGTCGGCTCGTCGAGCAGGATCAGCTTGCTTGCCCAATGCGTCGCCCTGGCGATCGCGACGCCCTGCCGCTGGCCGCCGGAGAGGTCGCGGATGGTGGCGTGCGCGGACGGAATGCGCACGTCGAGCTCCTTTACCAGCTTTTCCGTCTCGGCGATCATGCGGCGACGGTCGAGCAGGCCGAAGCGGTTCAGCGGCTCGCGGCCGAGGAACATGTTCATGTAGACCGTCTGCTGGTCGGCCAGCGCGAGGTCCTGATAGACCACCTCGATGCCATGCGCGCGGCCCATGGTGGCGTTCGACATCATCACCGGCCTGCCCTCGATGGCGATCGTGCCGGAGGAAGGCGGATGCACGCCCGAGACGATCTTGACCAGCGTCGACTTGCCGGCGCCGTTGTCGCCGACGAGTGCCACGATCTCGCCCGGGAAAACCTCGAGCGAGAAATTCTCGATAGCGGTGATGCCGCCGAAATTCTTGCGAATGTCCTGAAGCTGCAGGATGGGCGCGTTCATCGCATTCTCCTTCGTTGGAGCATGATCTTGTCCGAAAACCGGTTCCCACTTTTCGCTGACGCGGTCCTTCGGTTCGGGATCATGCTCTAGACAGGCCAGGCATAGGGCTCGCCGAAGCCGTTCTCGATCGTCTCGACCACTGGCTTGCCCTTCGAGATGCCAGAGACGCCGACGACATAGGCTCGGGTTACGAAGGCCTGGCCGCGGAAACCGAAGACGGCGCTGTCGCCGGACTTCGGCGCGCTGGCGCCGGAGGCATCGATCATGGCGTAGTAGTCGATCGCCGAAGGCGGTGGCACCTCGACGCTTCTGAGCGCCGTCGCGGCCGCTGTCGGCTCGGCCGAGACGATCGCCTTGACGTCGTAGTCCGGGAAGATCGGGTCGATATAGAAGCCGCCGCCGAAGCAGTAGGCCTTGCCGCCCGAAAGATGCGAGACCTCGGTGAGGTAGAGCACGGCGGGCAATTCCGGCAGGTCTTCCATGACATGCAGCGCCGTGGTGCCATGCAGGCCGTTGCCGGGTTCGCATTGCGTGGCGCCGGCTTCCGCCAGCGCGGCCAGCATGACGCTCGACGTGGTGCCCGGCGCGTTGATTTCGATCTCCCTGCGGCCGGCCTTGGCGAGCGCCTCGGCGGCCTTGCCCAGTGTCGCCAGATTGGGCGTCGGCAACACTTTTCGCGCGGCATGGTCGAAGAGCAGGGCAGGGAAGGTGGTGATGCCGGCAAAGCGGCCGCCGGGAACGACATCGAGCCGGTCGGCGACGGCGACGACCTCGCCGGCGTCGAAGCCGCCTTCATGGCCACGGTAGAAAATGTCGCCTTCGGCCGCGATGCGGGCGAGCAGGTCCTGGACATAGCCGGCAGCCTTGGCGCCCTTGCCGGCTTCCTCGGCCTTGATGTCGTTGAAGACTGTCCAATAGTCCGGCTTGAACGTCCTTGCCGCCGCATCCGCTTCGAATTTCGCAATCTGCTGCAGATGGCCGAGATGGCCGAGCTTCATACCGGCCTTATGCGTGGCGCGCGCGCAGGCCATGTCGACGGCGACCGCGCGTTCGATGCCGCCGCGCATCACCGCCTTGCAGAACGAGCTCGAGCGGCCGACCTGCTTGGTCATGGCGAAGATCTTCAGGCCGAGCCGGTCGGCTTCCCGCTTCAAGATCGCCGCATTGCGCTCGACCGTGTCGAGATCGAGCACATAGGCGTTGGCCGGCAGCTTGCCCTGCTGATGAAGGCCGATCGCCGCTTCAATGAAGGCGGGGTTGCGGCGGCGCAGAACGTCGAGAAACATGGAAGAATTCCTTCAGCGGGATTTGTCGCGCAGCGACACGGCGACGGCGGTCAGGATGATCAGGCCGCGCACGATCATCTGGTCGGAGACCGAAAGGCCCATCAGGATCAGCCCGTTGTTCAGCATGCCCATCATCAGCGAGCCGACCAGAGCGCCGATGATCGAGCCCTTGCCGCCATTGAGCAGCGTGCCGCCGACGATGACGGCGGCGATGACCGTCATCAGATCCGTTTCGCCAAGCGTGTATTTCGCCGCCTGCAGGCGGCCTGCGTAGAGCAGTCCGGCAAGCCCCGCAAGCCCGCCGCTGATGGTAAGCACGGCGAGCCGGATCTTGGGAACGCTGATGCCCGAGACGCTGGCGGCGCGGGCATTGTCGCCGGTCGCCAGCACATGCGCGCCGAAACGCGTCTCACGGTAGACGAGGTGGCCGATGGCGATGGCAATGACCGTCCACCAGATCAGCGACGGCACGCTAAGCAGCGAGCCCGAGCCGAAGAAACCGGTGAAGGTCTCGTTGGTGACCGAGATCGAACGCAGATCGGTCATCGAGCGCGAGACGCCGGCGAACAGGCCCATCGTCGCCAGCGTCACCAGGAAGGACGGCAGTTTCACGTAGGCAACCAGCGCGCCATTGATGAGGCCGATCAGGATACCGGCGCCCAGGCCGACGACGATGCCCGCGGCCATGCCATAGGAGGCGATGGTGACGGCGGCGGCGAGCGCTGCCACCGCCACGATCGAGCCGATCGAAAGGTCGATCTCGCCGGCCGACATGACGAAGACCAGGCCGATCGCCATGATCGTCACCGGCGCCGTCTGCAGCACGATGTTGGAGAGGTTGCGGACGGTGAGGAAGCCGTTGTCCCTCAGCATGAAGGCGAAGAACAGGAAGATCGCCAGGAAGCCGAGATAGACGACATATTGCTGCAGATTGAAGCGGCTGGCGAAGCTGCCCACCTCGGTATCGGTGTTGGCGCTGGTCATGTTCGATCTCCGATAGTGGGTGCTTCGCAGCCTGCCACGCCGTCTACTTGATGGCGTCCGCGATGGTCGCGGGCACATCCCTGTTGAGCGACTTCTTCCAGCCTTCCTTCACCGTCTCCTTGGTGACGGCGATGGAATCGACGGCGTAGAAAGGCTCCGCCTTCAGGCCGACCAGCGAGCCTGCGGAGGCACGCGCCAGCGTCACGCCGATCGAGTAGGCCTCGTCGGCGACAAGAGCCGCGACGTTGCCGCCTTTGACCATGTCGAGCGCGGCCGGTTCGTTGAGGTCGAGCGTGACGATCTTGGTGTGCGTGTTGCCGGCGGCGCGCAGCGCGGAGAGCACGCTGAGAGCCGGCTCGGCCCAAGTGACATAGATGCCGTCGAGGTCCGGATGCTGGGTGATCATCGCCTGCGCGATATCCTCTGAGCGCGCCGGGTCGGCCATGCCGGCCTCGGCGGCGATCTTCATGTCGGGATAGTCCTGCTCGATGGTCTTCTTGAAGGCGCCGTCGCGCTGGTTGGTGACGTAGAAATCGGCGTCGTGGAAGATGTAGCCGACCTTGCCCTTCTTGCCGAGCGCCTCGGCCATGGCGATGCCGGCCTTGTTGCCCATCTGGAAGAGGTCGTCGGAAACGATGGTGACGTAATCGGTACCCTGCTTGTATCCGGCCGGGCAATTGTCGACGAAGCCGAGCTTCACGCCGGCCTGGCGAGCCGGATCGTAGACGGAGGCCGCGGTCGCCGGATCGACCGGAAGCGACAGGATGATCGAGGGCTTCTTGGCCATCACCGTCTCGACATCCGCCTTCTGGCGCGCGGCGTCGAAGCCGGCGTCGGTCTGCGCCACCACCTCGATGCCGAGACGCTTGAACTCGTCGCGCGCGCCGGCGTTGACGGCGTTGGTGTACTCGCTCATCTCGTGCCAGACGAGGGCCGCGGTGAACTTGCCGTCCTTGATCTGCTGCTCCTGCGCCGCCGTCAGCGTCAGCGAGGCCGCCGGAACCGGCTTCTCGCCGTTAGGGCCGGTGGTGACACCTTCGGCGGCGAAGGCGTGAGCGGCGAACAGGCTCGCCACTACGGTCATGGTGCTCAGTGCTTTGCGCATGTCGGTTCCCCTTCTTGTTCAGGAAGAAAGCTCCGGCCCGGCAGCCGGGCCGGAGCGTCGGCTTCACTTCGCCGCGTCGAGCACCGACTGCGGCGCGTCGCGGTTGAGCGAATCCTTCCAGCCCTGGGAGACATTCTCCTTGGTCACGGTCAGCGCCGGCGCGACGACGAAGGCGGGCGTCTGCTGGGCAAGCAGCGACTTCATGCCGGAGGCGGCCATGGCGCGGCCGAGCTCATAGGCCTTGTCGGCGACGAGCGCCGCGACATTGCCGCCCTTGACCATGTCGAGCGCGACCGGCTCGGCAAGGTCGAGCGTGACGATCTTGGTGTGGGTGTTGCCGGCACCACGCAGCGCCGAGAGCACGCCGTCGGCCGGCTCGGCCCAGGTCACGTAGATGCCGTCGAGATCGGGATGCTGCAGCAGCATGGCATTGGCCAGTTCCTCGGCCCGGGCCGGATCGGAGATGCCCTGCTCGGCGACGATCTTGATGTCGGGATAGTCCTTTTCGATGGTCTTCTTGAAGGACTGATCGCGCTGGTTGGTGACGTAGTAATTGGCGTCGTGGAAGATATAGCCGACCTTGCCCTTGCCGCCGATGGCCTTGGCCATCGCGTCGGCCGCCTGCTTGCCCATCTGGTAGAGATCGTCGGTGACGATCGAGGCGTAGTCGGTGCCTTGCTTGTAGTCCTTGGGCAGGTTGGACAGGAACACCAGCTTGACGCCGTCCTTGACCGCCTGGCGGAAGGCTTCGGCGGAGGTGACAGGGTCGAGCGGCAGCGCCAGGATGACGTTTGGCTTGGCGGCGAGCGCGGTCTCGATGTCGCTGCGCTGGCGGGCGGCGTCGAACTGCGCGTCGGTCTTGACCGCGATCGAGATGCCGGCGCGGGCGAACTCGTCGGTGGCGCCCGCGGTCACCGCGTTGGTGAAGTCGGACGAGGTGTGCCAGAGCAGAGCCGCCTTGTAGCCCTTGTCCTTGAGCGCGGCGATGTCGGCGTCGCTCAGCTTCAGGCCGGCGCTCGGCGTGGCGGCTTCGCCCTGCGGGCCGACCGTCTGCGCAAAGGCCGGGTAGGCGGCAAGCATCAATCCACCGGCAAAGGCGGCGGCAAGCAGTTTCTTCATCAGCATCTTAGTTCTCCCATTTTTGCTGCGTTGGTGGTTCAGTCGGCCACGCCGCAGTAGCGGGCCATGAAGGCTGCGAAGCCGACGATGCCGGCGAGGTATTCCTCGACATCGACGTGCTCCTCGAAAGTGTGGCAGTTGCGGATGTCGCCCGGGGCGCAATAGATGGCGGGAATGCCGAGCCGGTTGACGAAGAAGGACGATTCCGACCAGAAGGGCGCGCCCTCGATCACGCCGCGCCCGCCCATGGCACCCGCCATCGATTGCGAAAGCATGGCGACCTCGGCGCGCGTCTCGTCGATCTCGGCGGCGGTGCCGCCCAGCCTGTGGTCGCGCCCGGACGGATAGGCGAACTCCACGGTGATCTCGGGGTCGGTGATGGCGCCGCGCACCGCGGCCTCGATCTCGGCGGCCGCCGTGTCGAGGTCCTCGCCCGGCAGGAGCTTGCGGATCAGCGACAGCGTGCACCGTTCCGGCACGGCGATATAGCCGCCGCCGGTAAGGCCGGTGATCAAAAGGAAGCCGCGCCCGATGAGCTTGTGCTCGGCGCGGGCCGCCACGTCATCCGAGTGCTTCCATAGCGCCGTCATGGCGGCATGAGCGGCGCGTAGCGCGTCCTTGCCAAGCTCGGGCACGCCGAAATAGGCCGACTTGCCGGTAATCGTGATGTCGGTGATGAAGAAGCCGATCTGCGCGGCGTAGACGGCAAGCCGCGTCGGCTCGACATAGACCGTGAAATCGGGCGCCGCGACCTCGCCGGTTTCGATGCGGCTGACGAAATGCTGGATGCCGGCGGAGACGCCGGTGCCGGGCTGGCCGCTTTCCTCATCGCCGACAAAGGCGAAGGCGACGTCGCCCTTGAGGCGGATGCCGGCCTTGTCGAGCAGCGCGAGCGCCGCCAGCGAAGCGGTGATGCCCGCCTTGAGATCGCCCGAGCCGCGGCCCCAGACCGCCCCGTCGATTATGGGCGCACCGAACGGGTCCTCGCGCTCGGTGCCGGCCCAATGCTCGCTCCAGCCGTCGACATGAACAGTGTCGGTATGGCCGATGAAGAGCAGGCGCTTACCATTGCCGGCACCCTTGCGCTCGCCCCAGATGTTCGGCCTGCCGGGCAGGAAATCCGCACGGCTCAGGCCGCCCAGTCCCAGCTCGCGCATTTTAGCTTCGAGGAAGTCGACGAAATTCGCCTCGTTGCCGGTGATGCTTTCGCGACCGATGGCGCCGCGGAACAGCGCCAACGCCTGATCCCTATCAAGGGCCGCCTGCAAACGGGTGACGATATCGCTGGTCACAGCGCGACCTCCTTCAAAGCGGCGGCCTGGGCCGGCGGCAACGAAATGCGGCCGTCGGGTGCGTCGACGCCGAACAGCGTGTTGTGCAACTGGCCGAGGCCGATCGCGGCGGCGCCGATGAGCGCGGCGCGCGCACCCAACTCGCTGGCCTCGACGGTAACAGGGTAGGGGAAGCAGTGCGGCATTAGATTTTGTACGCGCGACAGGATCTCGGGTCTCAGGCCGATCGAGCCGCCCAGAATGACTTTTTCTGGGTTCGCGACCGCTGCGATCGCCGCGATGCCCTGCGCCAGATAACGGGCGGTCTGATCGAGCACGGCGATTGCGTTCTTGTCGCCCTCCGCCGCCTTCTCGAAGATCGCCGGAACGTCGATTTGTTTGCCGGTATGCGACTTGTAGCGCTCCGTCATCGCGTGCGTCGCCACCGCCCGCTCGAATGCGCCGGTGCGCAGCGATTCCGCCGCGAACGGATCGGCGCCGATCGGCATGAAACCGATCTCCCCTGCCGCATGAGTGGCGCCGCGTACCAGATGGCCGCCCAGCATCAGGCCGCTGCCGACGCCGGTGCCAAGCGCGATATAGGCGAGATTGTCGATGCCCTGGCCCTGACCCAGCCAATTCTCGCCGAGCACGGCGAGATTGACGTCGTTCTCGATCATCACCGCGACGCCGAGCGCCTTCTCAAACGCATCGAGCACATTCATGGCGTCGAAGCCGGCGATATTCGGCGCAAGCAGGATGCGGCCGGTCGCGGGGTCCGGCGCACCCGGCGCGCCGATGACGGCAAGACGGATCTTCTTGCGTGGGATGCGCTGCTTGGTCGCCGCTTGGAAAGCGAGTGCGGCAATCTGGTCGACCACGAACTGCCCGCCACGGGGGTCGGTCGGGGTCGCCGCTTCGGCGAAGATCTGGCAGGCAAGATCGGTCAGCGCGACCCGCACCTTGGTGCCGCCGAGGTCAACGGCAATGATGTAGGCGGCGTCATGGACGAGCTCGTAAGTGACGGCGGTGCGTCCGACATGGCCGCTGGTGCGTCCGGTCTCCTGCACCCAGCCTTCCTGCTCGAGGCCGCGCACGATTTCCGAGATCGTCTGCTTCGAGAGGCCGGTGAGCTTGGAGATCGAGGCCCGCGATATGGGGCCGCCCTGGACGATCGCCTCTATGACGGAGCGTTGCGAGAACTGTCGGGAAATACGCGGCAGATCGCTCACGGCGGCCCTCGGATTAATTCGTTCTATAACCGAACTTATTATTCAAGCATTCGCTTGTCAACGGCCTCGTTGTAGCGCTTGGGAACAACGACCGTACGGCGGATGCCGACAGAATTCCGGCGGCAATTCAGCCAGATAACCGCCATCATGATCAATGGCTTACGAAAGAATCCTGGCTTTTAGAACGGAGTGCCCGCCGCCTCGGCAGCTACTCGGCCGCCAGCTTGCGTCGGGCAAGGCTGACCTCGTCCAGCGGGAGCTCCGGCTCGTCATGGCCTTCTCCGTGTCCGCGGAACGAGCTCAGCCAATGCGAAAGACCGTCGAGGTAGAGATAGATCACCGGCGTGGTGAAGAGCGTCAGCGCCTGGCTGACGAGCAGTCCGCCGAACATCGTGTAGCCGAGCGGCTGGCGGATCTCCGCCCCGGTGCCGTTCTCCAGCATCAGCGGCAGTGCGCCGAGCATCGAGACCATGGTGGTCATCATGATGGGCCGGAACCTGAGCAGGCAGGCCTGGCGGATCGATTCCAGGGAACTCAGATGCTGGTCCCGTTCGGCCGCGATGGCGAAGTCGACCATCATGATGCCGTTCTTCTTCACGATGCCGATGAGCAGGATGACGCCGATCAGGCCGATCAGGTTGAACTCCATGTGGAAGACCAGCAGCGTGCCGAGCGCGCCAAGCCCGGCCGAGGGCAGGGTGGACAGAATGGTCAGCGGGTGGATGTAGCTTTCGTAGAGGATGCCGAGGATCAAATAGACCACGACCAAGGCGCCGAGGATGAGCACCGGCACCGATGACAGCGACTGCTGGAAGGCCTGTGCCGTTCCGGTGTAATTGGCCTGGATGGTCGCAGGCAACCCCATCTGAGTGGCGGCCCGGTCGATCGCGGCAGTGGCTTGGCCGAGCGCCACGCCGGGCGCCAGGTTGAAGCTGATCGTCACCGACGGGAACTGGCCTTCATGGTTGATGACCAAGGGCTGCACCGGCTTGGTCGTCCACTTGGCGATGGCCGAAAGCGGCACCTGCGAACCGCTCGACGTCGTCAGATAGATCTGGTCGAGCGCTTTCAGGTTGCCGCGTAGCGACGGCAGCACTTCCAGGATCACATCATAGGTTGAAAGCTGGGTGAAATACTGCGCGATCTGCCGCTGGCCGAAGGCGTCGTTGAGCGTGTTGTCGACGTCGTTCGCCGTCAGGCCATAGCGGGCCGCCTGGTCGCGGTCGACCTGCAATGTGAGCGTCGTGCCGGAACTCATCTGGTCGGTCGAGACGTCCCGCAATTCGCGCAGGCGCTGCAAAGCCGTCAACAGCTTGGGTGCCCAGCCATCCAGCGAGTCCAGATCGCTGCTTTCCAGCACATATTGATATTGGGAGGCGGAGAGCTTGCCGCCGACGCGCACGTCCTGCGAAGCCTGCATGAACAGGCGCGCGCCCTGGACGGCCGACAGCTTCGGCTGCAGCCGACGGATGATCTGGTCGGCCGAAGCGTCGCGCTCGTCGCGCGGCTTCAGCTGGATGAACATGCGGCCGGTGTTCTGCGTGTTGCCATTGCCGCCCGTCGATGCCGCGAAATGCGCCACCGCCGGATCCTTGGAGACGATCCCGGCGAACTGCGCCATGTAGGACTGCATCTGGCCGGTGGAGACATCCTGGCCGGCGATCACCTGGCCGAAGATCAGACCGGTGTCCTGCTGCGGGAAGAACCCGCTCGGGACGAGGGTGAAGAAATAGCCGGTCAGCCCGACGCAGGTCAGGAACGCCAGAAGCGTGATGAAGCGATGCCTGAGCGCCCGGTCGAGGCCGCGCTCATAGGCGCGCAGCATGCCATCGAAGACGCTTTCGCTCCAGCGGTAGAGCCTGCCGTGATGCTCCTCGGCCGCCGGTTTGATGAAGCGCGAGGCGAGCATCGGGGTCAGGGTCAGCGAAACGCAGGCCGAGACCAGGATTGTCATCGCCAGCGTCACGGCGAACTCCTTGAACAGGCGGCCGATGATGCCGCTCATCAGGAGCAGCGGGATCAGCACCGCCACCAGCGAAATCGAGATCGACATGATGGTGAAGCCGATCTCGCTAGCGCCGCGGATCGCGGCCTGCATCGGCTTCTCGCCGTGCTCGATGTAGCGGACGATGTTTTCCAGCATGACGATGGCGTCGTCGACGACGAAGCCGATGGAAATCGTCAAGGCCATCAGCGACAGATTGTCGATCGAATAGCCGGCGGACCACATCAGGCCGCAGGCGCCAAGCAGTGCCAGCGGCACGGTGAAGGCGGGGATGGCCGTTGCCCAGACATTGCGCAGAAACAGGAAGATCACCATCACGACCAGCCCGATGGTTAGCAGCAGCGTGAACTGCACGTCCGCCACCGAAGCGCGTATGGTCTGAGTACGGTCGGAAAGCACCTGCAGCTTCAGCGACGCCGGCATCGAGGCGGTCAGCATCGGCAGCTCGCCCTTGATCTTGTCGACCGTATCGATGATGTTGGCGCCCGGCTCCTTGAAGATGACAAGCACGACGCCGCGCGTCGTGTCGGCCCAGCCGGCCTGGGTGTAGTCCTGCGCGTCGAGCACCGCCCGGCCGACATCCTTGACCCGCACCGGCGCACCGTCGCGATAGGCGATGATGGCGTTGTTCCAGTCGTCGGCGGCGGTCATCTGGTCGTTGGAGAAGATGGTGAAGGAGCGCACTTCGCCCTGAATGTTGCCCTTGGGCAGGTCCACGGTGCCGATCGAGAGCGGCGTGCGTACCGCCTCCAGCGACAGGCCCCTTGCCGCTAATTTGGCCGGATCGAGCTGGACGCGGATCGACGGCGTCTGCTGGCCGCCGACCAGGACCTGGCCGACGCCGTCGACATGGCTGATCACCTGCGCAAGCTTGGTGTAGACGTCGTCGCTCAGCGTCGTCAGCGGCAGGTCGGTCGAGCTCGCGCCGATCAGCATGATCGGCGAATCCGTCGGATTGACCTCCCTGTAGGTCGGGGGATTGGGCAGGTTCTTTGGCAATTGCCCGCCGGCGGCATTGATGGCCGACTGCACCAGCCCGGCGGCCGCGGCGATGTCGACGTCGAGAGCGAATTGCAGGGTGATCTGGCTGGAACCGGACAGGCTGCTCGACGTCATCTCGGCGATGCCGGGGATCTGCGCGAACTGCGTCTCGAGCGGCTGGGTCACCGACGACGCTATGGTGATCGGGTCGGCGCCCGGCAGGCTGGTGGACACCTGGATCGTCGGGAAGTCGACGTTGGGCATCGGTGCGACCGGCAGGTTGAGATAAGCGACCACGCCGACGAACAACACGCCGATCATCAACAGCGAGGTGGCGACCGGGTAGCGGATGAAAGGCGTGGAAACACCGATCGCAGCCATCAGCTTGCACCTCCGGAATTGCCTTGCGTCTGTCCGGCGGCGGAAGCCGTGGTGGCGTCGACGCTTGCGCCATCGACCACCCGGTATTGACCGGCAACCACCACCCGCTGCCCAGGATTCAAGCCGTCGGTGACGACCGTCTCGCCGCCGTCCGAAGGGCCTGTCTTGACGGTCTGCCGATGGACCTTGCCGTCGTCGCCGACGACATAGGTGAAGAGCCCGTCAGGACCATGCTGGACGGCTTCGTCCGGCACCACGATCGCGCCGGACATCGTGCCGATGCGTATGCGCGTGCTGACGGAAAGACCCGGCCACAATGCATTGTCCTGGTTCGCGAATGTCGCCTTGAGCGAAATTGTGCCGGAGGCCTGATCGACCTGGTTCTGGACCGCTTCCAGCTTGCCGCTGGCCAGCACGGTCTTCATGTCCGCGCCAAGCGTGTCGATCGGCACGGCGCCGGCCGCGAACACCTTGTTGATGGTTGCGACTTCGTCCTGCGGCTGCGTGAACGACACGTAGATGGGCTGAAGCTGCACGACCGTGAAAAGCCCGGGACTCTGGCCGGCCTGCACGATGTTGCCCGGATCGATGGTGCGGAAGCTCGTCTTGCCGGCCAGCGGCGCGATGATCCTGGTGAAATCGAGATTGAGTTGCGCCGCCTCAATGGCGGCCTTGTCGCCCTCTATCGTTGCGGCAGTGGTCGTGACCACCGCCTGCTGATTATCGACGTCCTGCTGGGTTTCGAAGGTCTTTTTGAGCAGCGTGGAAAGGCGATTGAGCACGACTTGCGCGTTCTTCAATGTCGCTTCGTCCTCAGCCTGCTTGGCTTTCGCCTGATCGAGCACCGCCTGATAGGGGCGAGGGTCGATCTCGGCGAGCAGGTCGCCCTGCTTGACCATCTGCCCCTGGTCGACCGGAACCTGGTCGACGACGCCGGCGACACGGCTGGAGATGCTGACGCTGTTCAACGGCGTCACCGTGCCGAGCCCGTAGAGGTAAAGGGGGAAATCGGCCTTCCGCACGGTGGCGACGGTGACCGGGACCTTGGGCGCGGGCTGCGCCGACGCAGCGGTCGCCGCTGCCTTTGCCTGGGCATGGTTGCGCCACAGGCCATAGCCGCCGCCAAGCAGGATGAGCGCGGCCAAAAGCACGATGCTGCGAGAGCGCTTCGGCCGGTTGCGAACGGGTTGTCGTGTTGATGAAATGCTCATGGTGCCGTCCATCTGCGGGCCAGAATATCTAGCCGTTTCAGGATGGTTGGAGGTTGGGATCGACCTCGTCGATTGGCGCGACAGTAGTCCTGCCGGCGCTGCGCTGTCAGCTTACAGATCGGTCATGTTGCGCTGCGGCATTCAAGGTTGCGTGAGGCCGTCTTGACCGTACCATCGCGGCAAAATCAAAATTTGTTCATAGCCCGGGCCCGAACCGGAGCGACAATCAATTGCTCAGGCGGGAAACAGGAACGCCGCGCCCGGATCGAAAAACACCGGGCGATGAGACGATGCAACATCCTGCGCGGCAAGCGCCGCGGAGGTCGGCCGGATGTCGATTTCCTGTCCGGCGCTCGTGCGCGCCACAATACGGCGGCGCTCGCCGTAGAAGGCGACATCGACGATCTCAACCGAAAGCTCCGCATTGTTCGGCGAGCGCTCGAGGCGGAACGCTTCCGGCCTGATCATCAGCCTGGTTTTCTGCCCGGGGGCGAAGCTGCCATTGGCATTAATGCCGGAGACAAGCGCGCCGTCGGCGAGGCGGATGGTGGAAGCGCCGCCCACCGTTTCCAGATGCTCGGCGGCGAGGAAATTCGAGTTGCCGATGAAACCGGCGACGAAATCGGTGGCGGGCCTCAGGTAAAGGTCCTCGCCGGTGCCGATCTGCTCGATACGGCCATCGCGAAAGAGCGCGATGCGGTCCGACAGATGCAGCGCTTCTTCCTGGTCATGCGTGACGTAAAGGATGGTGACGCCGGTCTCGCGATGGATGCGGCGGATCTCGGCCTGAATCTCCTCGCGCAGCTTCTTGTCGAGCGCCGAGAGCGGCTCGTCCATCAGAAGGATCGGTGGATCGTAGGCAAGCGCCCGGGCAAGCGCGACGCGCTGCTGCTGGCCGCCCGAGAGCGCGGCGGGCAGACGCTCGGCGAAGTTCTCCAGCCGCACCAGGGCGAGCATGTCGGCGACCTTACGCTTGACATCGGCCTCGGGCCGGCGGCGAACGCGGAGCGGGAAGGCGATGTTTTCGGCGACGCTCAGATGCGGGAACAGCGTGTAGCGCTGGAAGACCATGCCGATGTTGCGCTTGTGCGAGGGCACCGACAGCAGCGATTTGTCCTGCAGCAAGACATCGCCCGACGTCGGGTCCTGGAAGCCGGCGATGGCGTAGAGCGTGGTCGATTTACCCGAGCCGGACGGTCCGAGGAAGGTCAGGAACTCGCCCTTCGGAATATCCAGCGTCACATCGTGAACGGCGGTGAAGGCGCCGAACGCCTTGCGCAATTTGCGGATCGAGAGAAAGGGCTGGGTCATGTCTGGAGCTTTCGGCGCAAGAGTGCCGTCACGATCATCAGGGCCAGCGTGAGCGCGACCAGCAGGCTGGAGGCGGCGGCGATCACAGGCGTGAGGTCCGAGCGGAGGCTGCCCCAGATCTTGACGGGCAAGGTCTGCAAGGTGGGGCTCGCCATGAAGATCGCCACCACCACCTCGTCCCAGGAGGCCAGGAAGGAAAAGATCGCGGCGGAGAAGATGCCGATGCGGATCGACGGCAGAGTGATGCGAAGCTTGGCCTGGAGCGGGCTCGCGCCGCAGACGATGGCCGCATCCTCGATCGACTTGTCGAAGCCTTCGAGCGCGGTGGCGATCGGGATGATGGCGAAGGGCAGCGCAAGCACGGTGTGAGCGACGACGAAACCGATCGTGGTGCCGCCGAGGCCAAGTCTCAAGAAAAAGGCGTAAATGGCGATGGCGAAGACGACCACCGGCAGCACCATCGGCGTGAGCAGCAGTCCGCGCAGGATCTCGCGGCCTCGGAACTGGCCGCGCACCAGCGCGAAGGAAGCGAGCAGGCCGATGGTGACGGCGAGGATCGCCGTCATCGTGGCGATGCGGGCGCTGGTCAGCGCGGCCTCAATCCAGGACGGATCGGCAAACAGTTCTTGGTACCATTTCAGCGTCCAGCCGGGCGGCGGGAAGGCCAGCCAGCGCGACGAGCCGAAGGAGAGCAGCACGATGAAGACCACGGGCAGCAGCAGGAAGGCGGCGACCAGTGCGGTGAAGGCGAGCAGTGCTGCCTTCAGCCAGCCAAGGCGGTCATAGTCGAGCAGCATCTCAGGCGCCTCCCGGCGTGCGTCTGGCGCCGACAAGGCGCAGCTGCAGCGCATAGAGCGCCATGGTGACGACGAGCAGGATGAAGGCGGCTGCGCTGCCCAGACCCCAGTTGAGCAGCGACTGGATCATCTGCGCGATCATTTCGGCGAGCATCATGTTCGACGTGCCGCCGAGCAAGGCGGGCGTGACGAAATAACCGAGCGACATGACGAAGACCATCAACCCGCCGGCGGCGATGCCGGGCAGCGAGAGCGGCAAAAGGATGCGGCGGAATGCTGCCAGCGGGCTGGCACCACAGAGCGCGGCGGCGCGCAAGGTCATCGGATCGATCGCGCACAAGGTGCCGACCAGCGGCAGGATCATGAAGGGCAGCATGATGTAGACCATGCCGATGGTGACGCCGGTGAGGTTGTTGATGAGTGGCAGCGGCTGGTCGATGATGCCGGCGCCCATCAGCGCCCGGTTGATGACGCCGGTGCGCTGCAGGAGCACCATCCAGGCATAGGTGCGGGTCAACAGGTTCGTCCACATCGACAGGATGATGCTGCCGAACAGGATCGAGGCCAGTGCGGGCGGCATGATCGCCAGCATCCAGGCGACCGGGAAGGCGACGAGCACGGTGACGATGGTGACGACGGCGGCGACCAGAAAAGTGTTGAAGAACACCCGCGCATATGTGCCGTCGCCCAGCAGTGCCGCATAATTCTGCAGGCCCGGAGCGGGGTCGGTGACGCTGCGCAGCAACAGCGCCAGCACCGGCACGACGAAAAACAGTCCGATCAGGATCAACGCCGGGAGCAGGCCGCCGAGGCCTGCCGGTATTCGCGGGGTTGCGGTTCCTTGCTGTGCTTCCACCGACATGGCGGTATCCCGGATTGCGGATCGGGACGGCCAGCGCCGTCCCGAGTTTTGTCATGAAAGAAAGGGCGTCACTTCGCCTGCCAGGCGTACCAGCGCGTGGCGATCTCGTCGCGATGCTCGGCCCAGTAGTTCAGGTCGAGATTGATCTGACCGTCGACATGGGCATCGGGTAGGCCCTTGACCACGTCGGCGGGCATCTCGGCCTTGGCCTTGGTGTTGATCGGCGCGTAGCCGCTCGCTTCGGCGAATTTCGCCTGGCCGGTCGGGCTGGTCGCCGCGGCGAGGAATTTCATGGCGGCGTCCTTGTTCTTGGCGCCCTTCGGCACGACAAGCACGTCGGCGGCGGTCAAGTTCTGGTTCCAGGAGACGCCGACATCGGCGCCGTCCTTCTCCAGCGCGAAGACGCGGCCGTTCCAGAGCTGGCCGAAGGCGGCCTCGCCGGAAGCGATCAGCTGCTGCGACTCCGCACCGCCACCCCACCAGACGATGTCGGACTTGATGGTGTCGAGCTTCTTGAAGGCGCGGTCGAGATCGAGCGGATAGAGCTTGTCGGCCGGCACGCCGTCGGCGAGCAGCGCGATCTCGATCACACCCGGCGCCGACCATTTGTAGAAGGTGCGCTTTCCGGGAAATTTCTTGGTGTCGAACATGTCGGCCCAGCTTGCCGGCTCGCCGGAGACGGCGCTTTTGTTCCAGGCGAGCACGAAGGAATAATAGAAGCTGCCGACGGCATTCTCGTTCGAGAAGCGCGGGTCGAGATCGTCCTTCGGCACGACGGCGAAGTCGATCGGCTCGAGCAGGCCGTCCTTGGCCGCTTTGATGGCGAAGTCCATCTCGACGTCGACGACGTCCCAGGTGACGTTCTTGGCGTCGACCATGGCTTTCAGCTTGCCGTAATCGGTCGGACCGTCCTGCAGCACCTTGATGCCCGACGAGGCGGAGAACGGCTCGGCCCAGGATTTTGTCTGGGCCTCCTGCGTCGTTCCACCCCAGCTGGTGAACACCATCTCGTCGGCCTTGGCGGCGGTGGTCGCCATCAACCCGGCAAGGATGCCGGCGAAAATCAGTTTCATGTCATTCTCCTCTGATTGGTTGTTCCGCTTCTTGTTCTTGTCAGTCCAACCTTCGCCACGCCGTGTCAGCGCATGATGAAGGGATCGGGGATCGGGTCGTCCGAGGTGCGGATCCACACCGATTTCGAGCGCGTGTAGTCGCGGATCGCATCGAGGCCGCCTTCGCGGCCGAGACCGGAAAGGCCATAGCCGCCGAAGGGAACCAGCGGCGAGACGGCGCGGTAGGTGTTGACCCAGACGACGCCCGCATGGATGCCGCGCGCCATGCGATGCGCCTTGGCGAGATTCGAGGTGAAGACACCGGAAGCGAGCCCGAATTGCGTGTCGTTAGCCAAAGCCAGCGCCTCGGCCTCGCTGCCGAAGGCGATTGCGCTCAGCACCGGTCCGAACAGCTCTTCGCGCACGCAGGCGAGCGTCTGATCCCGCGCCTCGATGATCGTCGGCGCGTAGTAGTATCCGTTTGCCTTGTCCTTAGGCCGCGCGCCGCCGGTGACCAGCCGCCCACCCGTCGCCAGGCTTTGCGCGACGATCGCCTCGATCCTTTCGCGCTGGCGCGCCGTCGCCAGCGGGCCCATCTCGGTCGCCGGGTCCTGCGGGTCGCCGATGACGATGGCCTCGGCCTTGCGTTTCAGCCGCGCAAGGAAATCGTCCTTGACCGAACGCTCGACCAAAAGCCGCGAGCCGGCGACGCAGCTCTGGCCGGTCGCCGCGAAGATGCCGGCGACGACGGCGTTGGCGGCGCTGTCGAGATCGGCGTCGGCGAAGACGACGACCGGGCTTTTGCCGCCGAGCTCGAGCGTCGTGTAGGCGAGGTTCTCGGCCGTGTTGGCGACGATGCGCCGGGCGGTCGCCGGACCGCCGGTGAAGGCGACGCGGGCGACCAGCGGATGGCTGGTCAGGCGATGCCCGCAATCATGGCCGAAGCCGGTAATGATGTTGACGCTGCCGGCTGGAAAGCCGGCTTCGCTAACCAACTCGGCGAAAGCGAGCAGCGGCGCCGGGCCATCCTCGGAAGCCTTGAGCACGACGGTGCAGCCGGCGGCCAGCGCCGGACCGAGCTTGACCGCCGACAGGAAGAGCTGCGAGTTCCACGGCACGACGGCGGCGACGACGCCGATCGGCTCGGGCCTCACCGTCACTTCCATGTCGGTCTTGTCGATCGGGATGAAGGCGCCTTCATGCTTGTCGGCCAGCCCGCCATAATAGCGGTAATAGTCGCCGACATAGGCGATCTGCGCGCGCGTCTCGCGGATGATCTTGCCGGTGTCGCGCGTTTCCAGTTCGGCCAGCCGGCCGGCATTGGCGGCGACGAGATCGCCAAGCTTCACCAGCAGTTTTCCGCGCGCGGTCGCGGTCATCGCGGCCCAGGGGCCGGAACGCAGCGCCCGGTGCGCGGCCTCCACGGCGCGGTCGGTATCGGCAATGGACGCGGCCGGCATCGCCGCCCAGGGCAAGCCTGTCGACGGATCGATACTGTCGAAGGTGGAAGTGGGCTCAGTGAACTGGCCGTCTATGTAGTTTCTGAAGGCGGTGCTGCTCATCGCGACCCTGCCTCCTGGAAGGCCGGCATCACCTTATCGATGAACAGCTGCAGCGATTTCTTCTTGCGCTCATGCGAGAGACCGCTGTCGATCCAGATCGAGTACTGGTCGTAGCCCTGCGCCTCGTAGGTCTTCAGCCTGGCGATCACCTCGTCGGCCTCGCCGATGACGAGGTTCTGCCGGATCTTGTCGGGCGCGTATTGCGGCATCGCCGCGATCTCGTTCTCGGTCAGTGGCTCAAGCACGCCCTGGCGCACAGGCTTCTTGTTCTGGAACCAGGCGCCGAACTGGCAGTAGAATTGCGACAGGTCCTGCGTCAGCCGTTCGGCGTCGGCGGCGTCCTCTGCGACGAAGGTGTGCATCAAGAGCATGATTTCCGGCCGCGCGATGTCCGGATGGGCCTGGCAGGCGGCGTTGAAGCGCTCCATCAGGCTCGCCACTTCGCCATCGCCGGAGGCAAGCGGCGTCACCTGCACCTGGCATTTGTTGGCGACCGCGAAATCGTGCGAGTTCGGATCGCGCGCGGCCACCCAGATCGGCGGGTAGGGTTTTTGCGAAGGCTTCGGCGAGGATGTGGTCGGCGGGAATTGCCAGAATTCGCCAGTGTGCTCGTAGTCGCCGTCCCAGAGGCCACGGATGGCCGGGATGATCTCGCGCATGCGCTGGCCGGCGCCCCAGGCATCAAGCCCCGGAAAGACACGCTGATACTCATAGCTGTAGGCGCCGCGCGCGATGCCCAGGTCCAGCCTGCCGCCGGTGATGACATCGGCCATCGCCGCTTCGCCGGCGAGTTTGATCGGATGCCAGAAGGGCGCGATGATCGTGCCGGTGCCGAGCCGGATGGTTTTCGTCTTCGCGGCGAGATAGGCGATGTTGATGAACGGGTTCGGCGAGATGGTGAATTCCATCCCGTGATGCTCGCCGATCCAGGCGGTCTCGAAACCTGCCGCTTCCGCCAGCAGCACGAGTTCTTCCAGTTCCGCCACCAATTCGGAATGCGGCTTGGCGAGATCCGAGCGCTCCATATGGACGAAAAGCGAAAACTTCATCGATCTATCACCGCTGGCCGGAATGGATTGGGCCGGAATGGATTGGCGACGACGGCGCTGGCCTGGCGAGCGGCCGAACCTCGCCTTCGACCTCGTTGCCGACATAGACGCCGAACGTGTCCTCGGCGCGCTCGCGCGCGTAGCGGGTGAGCATCGAACGCACTGCCGGGTCGGCGATCTTCAGTTCGGCGATGCGTTCGATCTCGACAAAGCGGATCTGGCCGTCGCCGGAGACAGGGGCATCCACCGTCCCGCGATAATAGACGTGGGTGCGCGCGGCATCCATCGCGTCGTCCCAAACCGCGTAGAGGAAGCCGAGATCGGCCTCGATCGCCCTGGCGGCGAGTTTCCCCCTGAGGCTGCTGGCATCGCTCGCGGCACCGAGGCCCCGGCCGGCCGGCAATTGGTAGGACCCCTCGGCGGTTTCGAAGAAGAGCACGCGACCTTCGTTCTCAAGGATCGCGCCGACCTCGGTGCCGGGCGGGGCTGCCGCCGCGAGTGCCTCCTGGCTCAGACCCGGCGTGACATAGGCGCCGCGGCAGTAGCCGAGTGGCTGCGCTCCATTGTGGCTGAAGTCATGGACACGGCCGATGAGGATCGAATGGTCGCCGGCATCGACCAGTTGCTCCATGCCGCAATCGAACACCGCGACCGACCCGTCGATCAGCGGATTGCCGGTCTGTCCGGACTGCCAAGCCACGGAGGCGAACTTGTCGGCGGCCTTTGAGGCGAAGATGCCGGACGCCGCTTTCTGGGCTTCCGCCAGGATGTTGATGGCGAAGCCTCTCGAGGTCGAGAAGGCCTGATGCCCCAGCGCCTTCTTGGCGATGCAGACCAGCACCAGCGGCGGATCGAGCGAGACCGAGGTGAAGGAGTTGGCGGTGAAGCCGCGCGCATCGCCGGTCTCGTCGATCGTGGTGACGATGGTGACGCCGGTCAGGAAGGAGCCCAGCGCGCGCCGGAACTCCATGGCGTCGAATGGGGGACCGGCCTCGGCGCTTGCCGAAGCCTTCGACTGGTCGAGAAAGTCCGTGATGCGCCGAGTCACCTTTTGCGGCGAAGCGATTGTCATCATGTGCTTTTCGCCGCTCAGCACGACACATTGTCCAGACGGCGCGAGCCGCGCCATCGCCGCCGACATGGCGGGGGTCGAGTTGCGATCTTCCGAGCCGGTCATGAACAGCGCGGGTACGGTCAGATAAGCCAGGCGATCGGCGTGCGCGGTATCGGCGCTGGCAAAGAGGCGATAGGTGCGGGCATAGCCCTCGGCGTCGACGCTTTCGAGCGCCGCGCGGGCCGTCGCGGCCGCATCCGAAAGAGCCGGCGGAATCGGATTGCCGAACCAGCGTGCGATCGTCGCGGCGATGGCCGCCGGATCGCCAGGGCCTCCGAGCGCCGCCGCCCGTTCGCGTACCGCTTGCGCGAGCTCGGGCGGACGCCGGAAGACGGCGTTGAGGCATACGAGGGCGCCGACGCGAGCGGGCGCGCGAAGCGCGATTTCCTGCGCAACCAGCGCACCCATCGAGTGGCCGATGAGGGCGACGCGATCCAGGCCAAGATGATCAAGCAGGCGGATCGCCTGACCGGCGAAGTCGGAGAGGTCGGCGTCCTCCGGAGGCAAAGGCGAAGCGCCGTGGCCGAGCATGTCAATGGCGATGACGTCGAAGCGGTCCTGCATGGCGGCGATCTGCGGCTGCCAGATCGCGGCGTCCATGCCGACGCCGTGGATGAGTAGGACCGGCGCGCCCGAACCGGCGCGGATGAACCCGGTGCCGTCGGGAGCCTTGCTGCGGATCATCGTGGCGTCAGCCATGCAGGTCTCCGAGCTCCTTCAGATCCTGGTAGCGGTCGCCGATGCGGTGATGCGGGCGGCCGCCGATCGAAGCGCCGAGCGCCACCACCAGCTCGTCGGGCGCAGGGGCGTCGCCGATCTGGAAATGCACGGTCAGGTAATGCGAGCGGCGGCCTTCGTCGTTCTTGTCCATCAACGGGATCATGATCGGGGTGTTCGGACCGCCGCGCAGATTGGTGAAGGCGAGGTAGGTCTTGGCGCCGACGGCGCGGCGATAATGGTTGCCGAAATGCAGCGTGTGGATCAGCGCCGACGCATGCTCGACCTCGCCCGACGTGCCGCAGATGGCCGCCTTGCCATAGCCTTCGATGGCTTCGCCGGAGCCCGCGATACCGATGATCTCGTTGGTCAGCGTTTCGCCAAGCACCGGCGCGAAGGCGCGGATTTCGGGAGAGAGATCCTCGATGAAGCCGCGGCCGGCCCATGGGTTGGTGAGCACCGCGGCGACGCCGATTAGGCGCAATGGCCTGGGCGCTGCCCTGCCGCCTTCGATCAGCGTGTTCTCAGTATAGGTCACGATCTTGCGAATGGCCGGCTGCATGGAATTCCTCGGGATGAAGCCGCTCGCGACCGCATCGATTTCTGTATCGTCTTATGGTATACCATGCTATGGAGTGCCATGTGCCTTGTCAACCGGTCATGGAATCTGTTTTTGTGACGAGGCCAGGGATTCAGGGAAAAATGGCTGACGACACGCTTCGTATCGACCGCTCCGCCAAGACGTTGAGGACGCTGGCGCTGGAGCGCATGCGCGAGGCGATCATGGATTTCCATTTCCAGCCCGGCGAAAGGCTGGTCGAGCGGCCGCTATGCGATCAGCTCGGGGTCAGCCGTTCGGTCGTGCGCGAGGTATTGCGGCAGCTTGAGACCGAAGGCCTGGTGCAGATGATACCCGGGCATGGGCCGGCCGTAGCGAAGCCCGATCTCGGCCGGACCGACGAGATCTACGAGCTGCGCGCGCTGCTGGAAGGCATCGCGGCGAGGGCCTGCGCCACCTCGGCCACCGACGATCAGATCGCCTTGCTCGATGCGGCGCTGACAAAGCTGCTCGAGGCGTGGGCGTCTGGCGTGCCGGCCGAGGTGATGCGGGCGACGGCGAGCTTCTACGAGGTGCTGTTCGAGGCCGCCGACAAGCGCATCGCCTGGGAGATCGTCACCGGTCTCAATGTCCGCATCAACCAGCTGCGTTCGATGACGATCCTGTCGCAGAACCGCCGCGAGCCGGCGATCGCCGAAATGCACGCGATCATGGATGCGATCCGCTCGCGCAAGCCGGAGGCGGCCGAGGCGGCGGCCCGGCGGCATGTGGAGACCGCCTGGCAAATCGCGCGCGACGCGCTTCGGCTGGGTTCGCCGCAGTCCCGACCGGCAGGCTCTGGAAGATGAGCCATTTTTGCCTGTATAGAGTGCGGCATGAAAGCGGGTTTGGGTGCAAGGCGGTTCCGCGCTGAGGTGGTCGAGACGTCAGGTCGATCGGGTGCCTGGCAATCGGTAATGATCAATGTCTTCGATGGCGACGCGGACATCGGCAGGTATGAACGCAACTATCCGAGCTTCGGAGCAGAAACTTTCGAGCCGTTCGAGCTAGATGGCGCATGGTATGCGCTCTATTCCAGCGACTACACGGCAACCCGCGTCATGAGCCTGCCCGACTGCAAGGATTTAGGCGGCGAGGAGCCGGCTCCCAATGACTTCTGTCCGATTGAACTCTACGTGCCTCGCTACCGGAAGATCAAATATACGGTGCGAGCCACAGGGGAGGAGAAAGAAAATTGGTCGTTTGAAGCCCGGGCGGAGAAGTTCACCATGCCCGAAGACGACGATCGCAGCTACGGTTGGACAATTGGCCCTTGGCTGTCGCTGCCGACAGGTTTTGTTGCCGGCTGCATCTGGGGCGATGACTATACTTGGAAGGTCCAGGTGTTCGACTTGTCCGAAGCGGCCAAGGGCAAGATCGTCCGCAGCGATCGCTTCGGTCATGTCGAACTCGCCGATAAGCTATCGCTTGCCGACTCTTTGGATTTTGATCGCCATATGCCGGACTGGGAGTTACGGGCAACCGTCATCCGCCGCGAACGTCGCGACGTCGCTACCGGCAAGCTCATCGACCCTTATGACGAATAGCTGTCCTCAGTTCCTGTCGACCGGCTTGGAGCGCATGCGCGACACCGTCTCACGCTCCGCCCGCTTGGAGCGCAGCGGCGGCAGCCCGCGATCGATAAGGTCCATATCCTCCAGCACCATGTCGCCCATCCGCTTGAAGGCGAGGTCGAGCGCGCCGGCGCGATGCGCCGAACGCAGGAAGCCGGGGAGGGCGCGGACGGGATGGTCCGGCGCGAGCGGCTCCTCCGGGAAAACGTCGCTGGCGGCAACGATGTGGCCACTCTTCACGGCCGCCATCAACGCCGGAAAATCGACGACGCCGGCGCGGCTGAGCAGGATGAAGGCGGCGCCCTTGCGCATCTTGTCAAAGGAGTCTGCGCCGAGAAAACCCTGGTTCTCGCTGGTGACCGAAGCGACCACGAAGACGAAATCGCTTTGCGACAGCACCTCGTTCAGCGAGGACGGCTCGACGCCGTTGTCGATCAGGATCGACGGCGGCAGCCACGGATCATAGACCTTGGTGCGGGTGCGAAAGCCGGCCAGCAACCGGTTGAGCGCGCGGCCGAGATCGCCGAAGCCGATAATGCCGACATCGGCGCCGGAGAGAAGCCGTGCGGACTGGTTGCCGTCGCCGCCCCACAATTCCTTGCCTTGGCGGAAGGCGAGGTCGGCATCGACGATGTTGCGCGCTAGGTTCAGCGCCATGGCAAGCCCGAGTTCCGCCACCGGTTCGGCAAAGACAAGGCCGGTCGTGACGACATGGATGCCGCGCGCGAACAATGTCTCATAAGGCATGTTGTTGAGGAGGTTGGTCTCGACGTTGAAGACGCAGCGCAGCGCCTTCAGCTTCTCCAGCGTTTCGGCTGAAATCGGCGGCTGGCCGACGATGTAGCGCGCCTCGGCCAGTGTCTCGGCGGGTAGGGCGGCGACGCCTTCCGGCGTCGTCTCGACGATGCGATACTCTTTTCGCAGGCGCGCCAGCTGCGGCGGCGTGAAGATCAGGTCCAGCGTGCGCGGTTCAGGCACGCTGATCACCAGCGGCAAGGTTTTGTCGGACATGTCGTTCCTCCCGGGCGCGATTGGATCGCGTCAATCACATATTCAAGTCTTACTCCCGATGAAACGATTTACAACTACGAAAAATCGATTTACCGTTCCATTAGTGAGGCAGCACGCGGCTGCCAGTCCTCGGGAGGAGGTCAATGACGCAACAGGAAGCCCGACAGCGGCGTCCGTCGATACACGACGTGGCAAGCCATGCCGGCGTGTCCGCGGCCACCGTCTCAAAGGTGCTGGCCGGCGTCACAACCGTGAAGCCTGAAAACGCGCAGCGCGTCCTCGATGCCGTCGAGCGTCTGGGCTACCGCGTCGATCCCCTTGCCTCCGACATGCGCAGGGCAAAGCGCCGCATCATCGGCGCCATCATGCCGGAATTCGAAAGCGAGTTCTTCGGGCAGATGGTCACCGAGCTGGAAGGCCTTGCCGAGCAGCGCGGCTACACACTTGTCGCCGCCTCGAGCCGTGAATCCGAAGCGCGCGAGAAGGAGATCCTCGCCCGCATGCATGACTGGCGCGTTGCGGGCGTGGTGCTGGCGCCGGTGCGCAACGAGCACGGGCCGGCCGCTGCCTTCATGAAAGCCAACGGCATGACCGGCGTGCTGATCGACCGCGTGCTCTCGGACGACGCTTTCGATACGGTATCGGCCGACAGCGCGGCCGCCAGCGCCGAGGTGGCGCGGATGCTGGTCGGCAAGGGGCACAGCCATATCCTGGTCATCGGCCTTGCCGAGCAGGCGGCGACAGTGCGCGCCCGCCTGGAGGGCTTTCGCGCCCAGGCGCTGGCGCTCGATCCATCAGCGCGCATCGACGTCATCACTTCGGAAGTCAGCGTCGAGCCGCTCAGGGCTTCGCTGCGCGATTACTTTGCCAGGGGCGAGCGGCCGACCGCCGTCTATTCGCTGCTTTTGAAGGGCACGCTCGTCGCGCTGTCGGAGTTTCGCCGGCGTGGCTGGCATTGCCCGAACGACATCTCGCTGGTCGGCTTCGACGATGCCGAATGGATGCAGGTGACATGGCCGGCGATCGCGGCCGTGGTGCAACCGGTGCGCCACATCGCCAGCGAGGCGATGAACCTCTTGTTTCGCAGGGTCGAGGGCGCCGTGGGACCACCCACGGCGCGGCTCGAGCCCTGCCAGGTGCTGATGCGGGAATCCGTTGGCTCGCCAGGCAGCGGCCCGCATTCCGGGGGAGGAGACCGACAACAGCCCCCATTGTCGTGAACGAAAGCTAGCGCCGGCCCTGGCCGAGGCATCCGGCGCCAAGGATCAAACGGAGGATCGAATGATATCGCATTTCCTGAAGATAAATCGATTTACCTTGGCTGTAGGCGTCGCGCTCGCGTTTTCCGCCGTCGGCGCCGCCAAGGCCGAGGACGGCGAATATGGCGTGCTGATGAAGACGCTGGCCAATCCGTTCTGGGGCGCGATGGCGCAGGGCGTCGCGGACGGCGCCAAAGAAGCTGGCGTCAAGTATTTCCAGCAGGCGGCAGAGAGCGACCAGGCGGCCGAGCCGCAGCTCAACCTGTGCAACACCATGCTCGAGCGCAAGCCGGTGGCGATGATCACCGCCGCCATCAATTCGACCAACCTCCTGCCATGCCTGAAGTCGGCGCAGGACGCCGGCATCAAGATCGTCGACCTCGACAACAATCTCGACCAGGCGGTGCTCGACAAGGAAGGCGTCAAGGTGACCTTCCATATCGGCTCCGACAACATCGCCGCCGGCGCGCAGGGCGCGGAATATCTCGCCACCAAGCTCGGCAAGGACGCCAAGGGTCCGGTGCTGGTGATCGAGGGCCTTTCGGGCAACATCACCGGCGAGAAGCGCGCCAAGGGCTTCGCCGACAAGCTGAAGGAACTGGCGCCGGGGCTCGAAATCGTCGCCTCGCTGCCCGGCGACTGGGACCGCGGCAAGGCCGCCTCGATCGCCACCGATACGCTGACCGCGCATCCAGATCTCGTCGCCATCTTCTGCGCCAATGACGGCATGGCGCTCGGCGCGGTGGAATCGGTCTACGCGGCCGGCAAAGGTCCGCAAGTGACGATCATCGGCGTCGACGGCAATTCGGACGCAGTGAAGTCGATCAAGGAAGGCCGCCTCAACGCCTCGGTGGCGCAGCTTCCCTATCTGGTCGGCAAGCAGGCGGTCGAGAACGTCAAGAAGGCGCTGGCCGGCGAGAAGGTCGAGGACAGCATCGCCGTGCCGACTTTGGTGCTTACCAAGGACGTGATCGATGCCGGCAAGGAACCGATGCTGCAATATGTGAAGTGAGGAAGGAAGGGAGTAGGGGAGTAAGGCAGTAGGGGAGTAGGGAGAAATGATGGTTTGCGCTTCTCCAACCGGTCTCCCCCACCTTCCTTGCCTTCCCTACTCCCCTACTGCCTTACTCCCCTATTCCCCTACCCGAAGGGTGGAAAAATGGCTTCCGAAACGACGCAGCCCGGCTTCTGGGCTCGGGTGCAGCGCGCATCCGTCGAAAGGCTCCACATCAGGCTGGAGTCGCTGGTGGTGCTTCTGGCGCTGAGCACGGCGATGGCGCTCCTGTCGCCCTATTTCCTGTCGCTCAGCAATTTCCTCAACATCCTGCTCGCGACCTCGACGATCGGCGTGCTGGCGATAGCCGCAACTTTCGTCATCGGCTCGGGCGGGCTCGATCTGTCGCTCGGTTCGGTGATGGGCCTTGCCGGCGTGGCCGGCGCCTTCGTCGCGGTCAATCTCGGTTGGCCGTCAGTGCTGGCGGTGATCGCCTGCATCCTGGCCGGTGGGATCGCCGGCAACATCAACGGGCAGCTGGTCACCCGCGCCTTCGTGCCGGCCTTCATCGTCACGCTCGGCATGCTGGGCCTGGCGCGCGGGTTGGCGCTGGTCATCTCGCAGGGCAGGGCGATCTACGGCCTGCCGCCTGAGATCGTCTATATCGGCCAGGGCAGGCCATTCGGCATTCCGATGCCGGTCATCATACTCGTGGTCACCGCGATCGTCGCGCATGCGGTGCTTGCCTATACGCGCTTCGGCCGCCACACGCTGGCGCTGGGCGACAGCGAGGGTGCGGCGCGCGCGGCCGGCATCCGCGTCGAGCATCACCGCCGTATTATCTACACGCTCTCCGGCGCGTTGGCCGGGCTCGCGGGCCTGCTCTTTACCGCCCGGGTCAACGCCGGCGATCCGACCGCCGGCATCAACTACGAGCTCACCGCCATCACGGCGGCGATCATCGGCGGCACCAACCTGTTCGGCGGCCGCGCCTCGATCCTCGGCACGATGATCGGCGCGCTGATCATGGGCGTCCTGCAGAACGGGCTGACGCTGCTTGCGGTGCAGTCCTACTACCAGCAGATGGCAATCGGCGCGGTGCTGATCCTCGCGGTCTTTATCGACCAGTACCAGGTGCGGAAGGAGTCGCGCGTATGACCTTGCTTTCGCTTCGTGGCATTCGCAAAAGCTTCGGCGCGGTCGACGTTTTGCATGGCGTCGATCTGTCTGTCGCGGCCGGCGAGGTGGTGGGGCTGGTCGGCGACAATGGCGCCGGCAAGTCGACGCTGATGAAGACCATCACCGGCATCTACCGGGCCGACACCGGCTCGATCGAATTCGACGGCAAGGACATCCTGGCACTGGATCCCGGCCAACGTCGGCGCCTTGGCATCGAGATGATCTACCAGGATCTGTCTTTGGCCAAGCAGCAGGACGTGGCCTCCAACATCTTCCTCGGACGCGAGCCGACGAAGCGGCTGTTCGGCCTGTTCCCCGGCTTCGTCGACAAAGGCGAGATGGACCGCCAGGCCGCCAGGATGATCGAGCGGCTGGGCGCGCACCTGCCGTCGATAAACCGGTCGGTCGGTTCGTTCTCCGGCGGCCAGCAGCAGACAGTCGCGATCGCCCGTGCGCTGACCTTCAACCCGAAGCTCGTCATCATGGACGAGCCGACGGCGGCGCTTGCGGTGCGCGAGGTGCAGAGCGTGCTCGACCTCATCCGACGGCTCAGGTCGGAAGGTATCGCCGTCATCCTGATCTCGCACCGGCTGAACGACGTGCTGTCGGTCACCGACCGCATCGTCGTGCTACGTCACGGCAGGGCGGATGCCGATCTCGTCACCGCCAACACCAATATGAACGAAGTCGTCAGCCGCATTGTCGGCGGCGGCGATACGGCCGCAGCGGCGGCGCATGAAGAACGAGGCTGACATGAACACCTTCGGACTGCACACTTTCGCCATCGCTCCGGTCTGGGACCTTGCCCGCATCGAGCCGCAGATGGACCGGCTGAAGGAGCTCGGCATCGGCCTGATGGAGATCCCGCTGCTGCGCCCCGAGGAGATCGACACCAAGCGCACGCGCGGCTTTGCCAATCACTACGGTGTCCAGCTTATCCCGTCGCTCGGCCTGCCGCGCGCGCTCGACGTGGTCGAGCGGCCGGACGAGGCGCTCGATTTCCTGCAGCCCGCCTTCAAGGTCTGCAACGAGGTGGGCGCCGAGGCGCTTGGCGGCGTCACCTACGGCACGATCGGCAAGACCACCGGGCGGGCGCCGACACATCGAGAGATCGACGGCATGTGCCGCTTCCTCGAACGCGCGGCGAAGTCGGCGAAGTCGCGCAGCCTCAAGCTCGGCATCGAACCCTGCAATCGTTACGAGACTCATCTGATCAATCGCGGCATCGATGCGGCGCGCATCATCGAGCGCGTCGGCGCCGACAACATCTTCATCCATCTCGACACCTACCACATGCATATCGAGGAGGAGAGTTTCGCGTCCGGTTTCGAGGCGGCGGCGCCCTATCTCGGCTATGTGCATGTGTCTGAAGCCAATCGCGGCGTGCCGGGGCGCGGCATGCTGAACTGGGCCGCCTGCATGAAGGCGATCGCCGACATCGGCTATCAGGGCCCGATCACGCTGGAAAGCATGAACCATGTCGATGTCGACATTGCCGGCGGGCTGGCAGTGTGGCGCCCCGTGGCCGAGGACCCGCGCGACGTGATCGAGGTCGGCCTGCCGTTCCTGCGCGAGGAGGCGAGGAAGGCCGGGCTGACGCTCGGTTAAGAAGCTACTTGCTGTCCCGGCGCGCCAGCCATTGGCGGCGCGCCTCCTGCTGTTCGGCAAGCTCGGCCTCGTCCCAATAGCCGATGAGCACGCCCGAGCCGACGATCGGATCGAAGTGCCCGATCTTGTCGTCGATCTCGGTCAGCCATTCGTCGGGAACGGTGATGCGGTTGTTGGGCAGCGCCAGCCAGCGCATCAGCGCTTTGCGCAGCCTTTCGATGCCGGCGGCCGCCGACGGCTCGCGGCCGAGGTCGCGCAACTCGCCCGGATCGTTTTCGAGGTCGAAGAACATCGGCTCCACGCCTTCGCCATGGACGAGTTTGAAGCGGCCGTCGGTGATCATGTAGAGCTTGCAGTCCGAGACCGGCATGGCGAGTTTCAGCCGCGCGGCATCGCCGCTGTAGTCGTACTCGCTGACGGCATGGTTGCGCAGGTTTTTGCGTTCGCCGGATGTAAGCGGCAGCAGCGAGCGGCCCTCGAGGATATGCGGCTTGGCGTTGCCGCCGAAATAGTCGAGGAAGGTTGGCGCGAGATCGATCATCTCGACCAGCGCAGCGGAAGCCGTTCCGCGCGTGGCGTCGGCTTCGGGGCGCGGATCGTAGACGATCATCGGCACCTTCACTGCCACGTCGTGGAAGAGGTATTTCTCGCCAAGCCAATGGTCGCCGAGATAGTCGCCATGGTCCGAGGTGAACACGACCAGCGTGTTCTCGAACAGGCCGCGCTTCTCCATGAAGTCGAACAGATGGCCGAGCTGGTCGTCGATCTGCTTGATGAGACCCATGTAGCAGGGGATGACTGTCTCGCGGACTTCGTCGCGCGATAAATTCCTCGAGTAGCGCTCCTGCTGGAAGGCCTCGAAGATCGGGTTTGGCGAGATGCGCTCCGCTTCGCTGCGGATCGGAGGCTGGATGTCGGCGCTGCCATACATGTCGTGATAGGGCGCCGGCACGATATAGGGCCAGTGCGGCTTGATGTAGGAAAGATGCGCGCACCAGGCTTCGCCCTTGGCCTCGGCCTCCTCGATGAAGCGCATGGCGCGTCGCGTCATGTAGGGCGTCTCTGAATGCTCCTCCGGGATGCGCGCCGCCTTGTCGGCGTGGACGAGCAGCCAGCCGTTGAGATTCTCGCCGTTCTCGCCCTCGCCGGAATTCGCCCAATGCTCCCAGGGGTTCTCGGCGTCGAAGCCGTGCTCGCGCAGATAGGTGTCGTAGGCCGGATCGGGGTCGTAGCTGGTCGAGGGGTGCAGGCCGTCGTCACGCTCGAACGGCTCGAAGCCGCATTCGGCGACGCGCACGCCGATGACGGAGTCTTTGGCGATGCCAAGGCGCTCCATGCCTTCCTCGTCCGCGGTCATATGCGTCTTGCCGATCAGCGCGGCGCGCACGCCGACCTCGCGCAGATGATCGCCCAGCGTCGGCTCGCCGACCCTGAGCGGCACGCCATTATGCGTCGAGCCGTGCGAGCGGACATAACGGCCGGTATAGGCGCTCATGCGCGAGGGGCCGCATACCGTCGACTGCACATAGGCGTTGGTGAAGCGCACGCCGCGGCTGGCGAGCCGGTCGATATTCGGCGTCTTCAGGGTCTTGTGCCCCGCGCAGCTGAGATAGTCGAACCGCAGCTGGTCGCACATGATGAAAAGGACGTTGCGCTTTGAAATCATTGCTATCCGTCTGAATGGCTCTCGGACGAGCGGTAATGCCAGAACAACCAGCGCTTTTCCAACTGGAAGACGAGGTTGTTGATGATCAGCCCGATGACCGAGATGAAGGCGATGGCGGCGAGGCCGCCGGCGATCTGGAAGTTTTCCTGCTGGCGCTGGATGAAGACGCCGATGCCGTTGGTGGCCAGGAGCATTTCGGAGGTGACGCTGACCAGCAGCGCCGAGGCGATTGCCAGCCTCAGGCCCGTGGCGATCATCGGCAGCGAGGCCGGCAGGTCGATGTGCAGCATGGTCTCGAGGCGCGTCAGCCGCAGCGACCGCGCCACCTGGTTCGCCATCACATGCAGGCCCTTCGATGCCTCATAAGTGTTCATGATCAACGGCACGGCCGCCGCATAGGCGATGATGACGATCTTGGCGATGTCGCCGGTGCCGGCGAACAGCATGACGATCGGCACCACGGCAGGCGGCGGCAAGGTGGCGAGCATGTCCATCATCGGCTCGACCAGCCGGCCGACCGTCTTCAAGCGTCCGAGCAGGATACCGAGCGGGATCATCAGGACCGCTGCCACCACGAAGCCTGCGAATGCCCGCATCAGTGTGTAGCCGATCTGGCCGACGATCACCGGCCAGAGCTTCCAGATGGAAAGCGCCACCTGCCACGGGCCGGGAAAGAGCGGCGTGCCGGCGCGCCAGGCGAGCGCCTGCCAGGCGAGCAGGATCGCCACAGGCACGATCAGCCCCGACGCTGCGCCCTTGCCGAGCCCGGCCTTCATGCCGGCTGCTCCGTCATGCGCATGTGCCAGCCGGTAAGCTGCCAGCGCAGAAGGCCGATCAACGCGTTCATCAGGATGCCGTTCAGCGCGCAGACGAACATCAGTGCGTAGACTTCCGGAATGCGGATGGCAAAGGCCTTGCGGATCAGGAGAAAGCCGAGCCCGTCATGGCCGGCGAGCATTTCGGCGACGACCACGGCGATGAGGCTGATCGTCGAGGCGTAGCGGATGCCGGCGAAGATCTCCGGGAGGGCTGCCGGCAGCTTGATCTGCCACAGCATTTGCCATCGTCCCAGCGCCATCATCTGGCCGCTGCGGATCTGCTCGCCGGGGACGCCGGCAAGTGCCGCGACGCCGTTGAAATAGGGCGGCCAGACCGTGACCAGAATGATGATGAAGGCGTAGAGGCTCGGGCCGAGGCCAAGCATGAAGACCGCCATCGGCACCAGGGCGGCCGGCGGGATCGGCTGGATCAGCGCGGCGACCGGGGCAAAGCCGCGGCGGAAGACCGGTGAGAGATCGCTCAACACCGCCAGTCCGACACCGAGGATCGATGCTCCCGCCAGCCCCGTCAGGGCACGTGTCAGCGTCCTCAACTCTGCGCCGGGCAATTCGCCCGACGTCAGCATGGACCAGAAGGCGGAAGCGATCGCTGGAATGTCGGGAAAGTATTTGGCGGGAACGGCGCCCGACACCGCAACCAGCTGCCAGGCGGCCGCGATGAGGAGAAAGGAAACGATCGCGTTCAGCCGGTGCAAGGCCCCGAAGGATGTCAGGGACGCTGCGCTCATGCCAGGGCGTCCGCCGGCGCGCCGGCGCGAAAATTGCGGATCGAGGTCATCACGTCATGGCGGGCCTTGAGGAAGACCGGGTTCTCGCGGGTCGCGATCTGGTCGCGCTTCTTGCCGAGGCCGATCCTGATCTCGTGGTCGACCGTGGTCGGCCGCCTGGTCAGCACCACGACGCGGTCAGCCATATAGACGGCTTCGTCGACATCGTGGGTGACGAGCAGGCAGGTCTGGCGGAAGCGGATGGCGATGTCGAGCAGGAGGTCCTGCATGTCGGATCGCGTCTGCGCGTCGACGGCGGCCAGCGGTTCGTCGAGCAAAAGCAGCTCGCTTTCGGAAGCAAGGGCGCGCGCGATGGCGACGCGCTGCTGCATGCCGCCGGAAAGCTGCCAGGGATATTTGTCGCCGAAGCCGCCAAGGCCGACGGCCTCCAGCATCGCCTCGGCCTTGGCGCGTTTGTCGGCCGCCGATCGGTCGCCGATGCGGGCCATGCCGAAGGCGACGTTGTCGCGGCTGTTCTTCCAGGGAAACAGCGAGCGCGAATAATCCTGGAAGACGACCGCCACGCCCTTGGGCGGCGCGGTCACCGGTTGGCCTTTCAGGCGCACCGATCCGGAGCTCAGCGAATGCAGGCCGGCGATGGCGAAGAGAAGCGTGGTCTTGCCGCAGCCGGATGGGCCGACCACCGAGACGAACTCGCCTTGCTCGACCTCGAACGAGATGCCGCCGAGGACCCGGACGGCGTCGGCGCCGCGGCCATAGGACTTGGTGAGCCCATCGACTTTCAACACGATGTCCATCGCTTCCTCCCGGCAGGCCTGGGCAGCCCTGCCGATGATGATGTCACGGCGCCATGTTGGCGACCATGTCGCCGGCGGCAATGTCCTGCGTCAACATGCCGGCGCGCTTCATGGCGTCGAGCAGCGGCTGCACGTCGGCCTCGCCGATGCTCACCTCGGGTCGTACGATCGGCAGGTTGAAATCCTTGGCGGCCTCGGGCGTCAGCCCGAGAAACTCGACGGCGGCGGCCTCGAGCTCGGCGCGGTTGGCGAGCAGCTCCTTGCGGGCGTCGAAGATCACCTTGCCGAAGGTCTTCAGGCTTTGCGCATTGGCGGCGATGTAGTCGTCGCCGGCAAAGATCACGTCGTTGAGGATCGGCTTGCTCTCGTCGGCAAGCACGCCCGACGCCACGACCTGGGCGCCGACCTCGGCATTCCTCGACATCGAGGCGAAGAAGGGATTGACGGTGCAGGTGGCGTCGATGGCGCCCTGCTCGAGGGCGGCTTCCTGCTGCGGGAAGGGAAGGATGACGACCTGGACGTCGTCCATGCTCATGCCGGCCTGGGCGAGATGATCGCGCCAGGCCAATTCACACAGCGACCCATTGGCGTTGAACGCGATCTTCTTGCCCTTGAGGCCGCCCAGGTCCCTGGCGCCGGATGCCTTCGAGGCGACCAGCCACAGGAATTTCTTGTCGGGATCGACCTCATGGCCGAGCGCCATGACCATCTTGACCATCACGCCGTTGAGGCGTGCGTTGATCGGCGGCACCGGCGCGGCATAGCCGACGTCCGCCGAGCCCGAAGCGATCGCGGCGACGACCGCCGGCCCGCCCTGCACTTCGGTGAGCTCGACATCGAGGCCCGCGGCCTGGAAGGCGCCCTTCTTCTGGGCGACGAAGATCGGCAGGTCGGAATCGGCAAGCAGATAGGCAAAGCGCAGCTTGGTGTTTTCCGCCATTGCGCCGGTGGCGCAGGCAAAGGCGGCCAGTCCTGTGACCAGGGCCGCGGCGAGGCCGCGCCCGAGCCGGCGTCTCAAGGCTTTCGACATTTTCTTCTCCTCCAACCTGTCGCTTGCCGTGGTGCTCGTTTCGTGGCACCCAATTGTCTGACACTATCAAGGAATTGCCTGACAATGTCAATCAATAAACCGACGCCTTACGACGATGCACTCAATCCGACGCCGCCCCCCTGGGAGAGGCCGAATGATATCCGTGACATGTTCTCCTACCGGCTGGCCCTGCTGACGCGGGTCAATGACCGGCAGGCGCAGAACGTGCTCATCAGCACCTATGGCATCACGCTTGGCGAGTGGCGCACGCTGGCCGTGGTGAAATATCTCGGCCGGCCCTCGGTGCGCGCCGTGGCGCGGGCCACGCAACAGGACGAGGGGCAACTCAGCCGCTATGTCAGCGGGCTGATCGAGCGCGGGCTGCTGGAGAAGTCGGTGAGCAGCGAGGACCGCCGCGTCAATGATCTCGCGCTGACGCCGGAGGGCGACAGGCTCTACGCCGAAATCATGGAGTTCGCCTGGACCCTCAACAAGGAAATGTTCGTCGACCTGACGCGAGACGAGCAGCAGCAGCTGGTGACGCTGCTCGACAAGCTGTTCCGGGTGCTGACGACTGCCTGAAACCAGGGAGCTCCGTCAAAACGGGTAGTGCTGATCGGGATCCTCGATCGTCACCCAGCGCAGGTCGGTGAATTCGGCAATCGAGGCCTTGCCGCCGAAGCGGCCATAGCCCGAGCCCTTGACGCCTCCGAACGGCATTTGCGCCTCATCGCCGACCGTCGGCCCGTTGATATGGCAGATGCCGGCCTGGATGCGCGCGGCGACAGCCATGGCGCGGCGGATGTCACGGCTGAAGACAGAGGAGGACAGGCCGTATTCGGTGTCATTGGCAACGCGCACCGCTTCGTCCTCGCCTTTCACGCGAATGACCGGCTTCACCGGGCCGAAGGATTCTTCCGCGTAGACGCGCATCGCCGGCGTCACGTGATCGAGGAGCGTGGCTTCAACGACCGTGCCGCTGCGCTTGCCGCCAGCCACAAGCTTTGCACCTTTCGCGGTCGCGTCGGCGATCAGCTCCTCCATCTTGTCGGCGGCCTGGCTGCTGATCAGAGAGCCGAGCACGACATGGCCGCGCGGATCGCCGGCCGGAAGTTTTGAGGCACGCGCCGCGAGCTTGGCCACGAACTCGTCGGCGATCTTCTCGTCAACGATCAGGCGTTCGGTCGACATGCAGATCTGGCCCTGATGCATGAAGGCGCCGAAAACAGCGGCATTGACCGCGGCGTCGATGTCGGCGTCGTCCAGCACCACCAGTGGCGCCTTGCCGCCGAGCTCGAGCAAGGCGGGCTTGAGGTGGCGGCCGGAGAGCTCGGCGATGATGCGGCCGACCTTGGTCGATCCGGTGAAGTTGATGCGCTTCACCGCCGGATGCGCGATCAGCGCCTCGACGATTGCCGCCGCGTCCTTCGGGTCATTGGTGACGACATTCACGACACCCTTGGGCAGGCCGGCCTCGACCAGCACCTGGCCGATCAGGCGATGCGTGCCGGGGCACATTTCGGAGGCCTTCAACACCACCGTGTTGCCGCAGGCGAGCGGCATCGCCAGCGCGCGGGTACCGAGGATGACCGGCGCGTTCCACGGCGCGATGCCGAGGCACACACCAGCCGGCTGGCGGATCGCCATGGCGAACGTGCCGGGCTTGTCGGACGGAATGACCTCGCCGGAAATCTGCGTGGTCATCGCAGCCGCCTCGCGCAGCATGTTGGAGGCGAGCATGACGTTGAAGCCGGCCCAGGGGCCTGTGGCGCCGGTCTCTTCCATCATCAGCTTGGTGAACTCGCCGACCTTGGAGGCCATCAGGTCGGCTGCCTTGGAAAGCAGGGTACGGCGCTCGCCGGGTCCGGTCTTCGACCAGGCGTCGAAAGCAGCGGCTGCCGCGTCGGCGGCCGCGTTGGCGTCGGCGATGCTTGCGGCGGCGGCGCGCGTCGCGAGCTTGCCGGTGAACGGGTCCAGGCGTTCGTAGGAGGCCTTGCCGGTCGCTGCCCGCTCGTCGCCATCGATCAGAAGTCCGATGTCCATTGGTCTCTCTCCTTTGCGCCCGATCGAGCGTCGCAGATTGTCTCAGAAGCCGAGCACGTCGGCGTTTATAGATGCTTCCAGGCCGCCGTCGACCGGCACGTTGGCGCCGTTGATCCAGCGCGCGCCATCCGAGCACAGGAACAGCACGACCGGCGCGATGTCGCCCGACGTCCCGGCGCGGCCGACGCGGGCAATATCGCTGTCGACCTTGGCGTCGCCGAGGACCGCGCGGAACTGCCTCAGGATCGGCGTTTCCACCGGGCCGGGGCTGACCGCGTTGACGCGGATGCCGCGGCTCTTGAACAGTTCCTGATGCGCGGCGCGAAATGTCCACAGAAGCAAAAGCTCCTTCGAGACCGGATAGCCTTCCTCGTTCTTCACCGCATGGTCGGCAATCACCCTGGCGATATCGGGAAAGCCCTCGACGCTGACCATTGAGGCGGCGCGGTTGAGATTGGCGCGCCAGCCGAAGCCGGCGATCGAGGCGACGTTGACGATGGCGCCGCCTTCGCGAAGTTTTGGCGCCAGCGCTTCCGAGAGCGCGCGCAGGCCGTAGAAATTGACGGCGAGCGTCGGCGCGGCGCCCGTATTGCCGGAGAGGCCGGCGACGTTGCAGAGCGCGTCCATACGCTGCGGCAGCCGCGCGACGAGGTCGTCGACGCCGGCTTTGGACGAGATGTCGGCCTGGACGAAGACGCCTTGATGCCCGACAGGCTCGCGCAGGTCGACGCCGATGACGTCGGCGCCGAGCTGGCCCGCCAGTTCCGCGGTGCGCGCGCCGATGCCCGAGGCGACGCCGGTGATGAGGATCGTCTTGCCGAACAGGATGCTCATGCCTTCTCCCGAGAATTGGTGGTCTGCAGCGGCGAGGCAATCTCGCCAGTCGGATTTGACGGGCCGGGGGGAAGCTTGACGCGGTAGCCGACCGACAGCAGCCGCCAGCCGAAGCGCTCTTCCAACGTGCCCCACAGGCCGCGTGGCAGGAGCAACGAGAAGACGAGCGCCGTGGCGCCAAGCCCGATCAGGTACCAGACGCCGGTGCCGCCGAACCAGGTCTCGATGAGGAAGAAGAGCAGCGCACCAAGGATGGCGCCCTCGAAAGTGCCGATGCCGCCGACCAGCACCATGAAGATCATGTAGGCGGTCCACTGCACGTTGAAATAAGTCTTCGGCTGGAAGGTGATGGAGGTTGCCAGCCACAGCGCGCCGGCGACGCCGATGCCGAAGGCGGCGAGCACGAAGAGCAGCCGTTTGGTGCCGGTGACACGCACGCCGACGGAGGCCGCGGCGTCCTCATTGTCGCGGATGGCGCGGATCGCGGCGCCCGTGCTGCCGCGCAGCAGGCCGAACAGGATGGCGAGCAGCGCCGTCATCGAGGCCAGCGCCAACCAGTAGATCGTCAGCCTGCGTGTCGACGCGTCGTAGACGTTGAGCGAGATCAGCGACGTGCCTGTCTCACCCTGGATCAGCCGGTCGAGATTGACGAGAAGGTGCGTAAGCGCGGCAATCACCCACATGCCGATGGCGAACTCGCCATTCTTCAGGCGAAGCATGAACAGCGAGATCGGCCAGGAGACCGCGCCGACGATCACCGCCGAGACGAACAGCGAGACGAATGGATTGAGCCCGGCATTGGCGAGCCGGATGGCGAAATAGGCGCCGAGGCCGAAGAACACCTGCTGACCGACCGACACCAGCCCGCCGAAGCCGGCAAGCGCGTTCCACATCGCGGCGAGGATCACATAGATGAACAGCGTCGTCATGCGGTCGACGGCGCCGGCCGAGAGGAATTGCGGCGAGACGGCGAGCAGCAGGATGATGGCCAAAACGCCAACACCGGCGATGCGCGAGGCGGCGGTGCCGCGCTCGATAGTGGGGGAGGCGGCGCTCATGACGCCTTCCCCGTGGAGAGACGCAGCAGGCCGCGCAGGCCGAGGCCGGAGGTGTAGAGCCGGATGAACAAAACGACCAGAAAAGCGACATGGCCGCCGATGAGGAAACCTTGCGGGTGTATCTTGGCGCCGAGCGTCTGGGCGAGCGCCAGGACGATGCCGCCGATCAGTGTGCCCCAGAGCGAGCCGGCGCCGCCGATGACGGCCGCCTCGAAGGCGAGCAGAAGTTGTGTCGCGCCGGCATAGGGATCGAAGGTGGCGCGCATGCCGAGGAAGGCGCCGGCGAGACCGACCGTGACCATGGCGATCGCCGCGGCGATAGCGTTGGCGCGGCGCGCATCAACGCCGACCAGCCCCGCTGTATCAGGGTCTTCCGACGTGGCGCGGATCGAGCGGCCGAGGCCGGTGCGGGTGAGGAACAGCTGCAGCCCGCCGAGCAGGACGACGGCGGCGACGAAGATGATCACGGCGAGCTTGCCGACATAGATGCTGCCCGGCCATTCCCAGGAATCGTAGGACAGGCTGCCGATGAAAGGCGCCAGCGAGCGCGTGTCGGCGCCGAACTGTTCGAACAGCATATTGTCGATGACGATCGCAAGGCCGAACGTGGTGAGGATCGGCAGCAGCGCGCCGCCGCGCGCGCTGCGCTCGAGCAGGAAGCGCTGCAAGGCCCAGCCGATCACCGCCATCAGCGGCAGCACGATTGCGAGGCCGTAAAAGGGCGGGATGTGGAAGCGCGAGGCGAGCAGCCACAGCGCGAAGGCCGACAGCACGGCGAGGCTGCCATGCGCCAGATTGATGATGCGCATCACCGAGAACATGAAGGAGAGGCCGCAGGCAATCAGCGCGTAATAGCCGCCGAGCAGGATGCCCTGGACGATCTGGTTCATCATGCCGGCACACCTCCCGCGGCCTTCCGGTGCAGGCCGAAATAGGCTTTTGTCACCTCGTCGCGGGAGACGGTCTTGCTGTCGCCGGCGAGCGCAATCCGGCCCTCCAGCATGCAGATGACCTTGTTGGACACGGAGAGCGCGCGGTTGAGATCCTGTTCGACCAGGATGATCGTCGTGCCGGAGCCGATCAGCCCCTGCAGCGAGGCATAGACGCGATCGACGATCAGCGGCGACAGGCCGAGCGAGACTTCGTCGAGCAGGAGGAGGTCCGGGTTGCTCATCAGCGCGCGGCCGATTGCCGTCGCCTGCTGCTCGCCGCCCGAAAGATGTCCGGCCTTGGCATGGCGGCGCGGCTTGAGGTTGGGGAAGGTTTCGAGCACCTTCTCCACACTCCAGTCGCCGAGACGGCCGGCGCTGCGGCCGAGCAGGAGGTTCTCCTCGACCGTCATCTGCACGAAGAGCCGCCGGCCCTCGGGCACCAGGGCGACGCCCTTGCGGACGCGTTCATGCGAAGGCACGCCGGAAAGGTCGGCGCCGTCGAAGACCACGCGGCCCGAGGCTGCCTGATGCGCGCCGGCGGTTGCGCGCAGCAAGGTCGTCTTGCCGGCGCCGTTGGCACCGATCAGCGCCAGCGTCTCGCCGCGCGCGACGTCGAAGCTGATGCCGCGCACGGCCTGCAGCAGGCCATGGCGGACGACGAGGTCCTCGACCGACAGCAGGCTCATTTCGGGCCTCCACCGAGATAGGCGCTGATCACCTGCGGGTCGGCCATCACCGCCTGCGGCTCGCCGTCGGCGATGATCTTGCCGGCATCCATGCAGATCAGGCGCTCGGCCACCTGCAGCAGGACATGGACGATGTGCTCGATCCAGACGATGCCGATCTTGCGGCGGCGCAATTCGCGGATGGTCTCGACGAGCTCGCCGGCCTCGCCATCGGTCAGGCCGCCGCCGATCTCGTCGAGCAGAAGCAGCGTCGGTTTTGCGGCGAGCGCGCGCGCCAGCTCTAGCCGCTTGCGATCGAGCAGGCCGAGCGTTTCGGCGCGCCGGTTGGCGACGCCAAGCATGCCGCACAGCTTCAGCGATCCAAGCGCTTCCTCATAGGCCTCGTCGCGGCTGAGCCCGGCGCCATGCGAGGCGGCGACGAAGACATTCTCGAAAGCGGTCATGCCGCCAAAGGGTTTCGGCACCTGATGGGTGTGGACCAGCCCCAGCCGGCAGCGTTGCGTGGCCGGCAGCGCCGTCACGTCGCCACCCTTGAAGGCGATCGTTCCGGCGCTCGGCGGATAGGCGCCGGAGAGCACGCTGAGCAGCGTGGTCTTGCCGGCGCCGTTCGGGCCGACGATGCCGACCGCCTCGTCGGCGCCCATGGCGAAGTCGATGTCGTCGAGCACCACAAGCGCGCCGAAGCGCTTGTGGATGCCGGCGGCGCTGAGGATCGCACCGTTGGGCATGGCGTTCACGATGCGGTCCCCGATGGATCAGCCGTTGTAAGGCTGCAGCTTGGCCTCGACCGGCACGTTCGGGTCGGTGGCGTTCTCGGTCACGACATAGTCGAGCGGGAATTTCGAGCCTTCCTTGGCGGCGACCCATTGTGTGCCGATGATCGGACCGGGCGAGACATTGGGGACGGGGCCGCTGGTGAAGTCGACCTTGCCGCCCATGGTCTCGGTCTTGAGCGTGCTCAGCGCCTTGGCGACCGCCGCTTTGTCCTTGGCGTTGGCGCTTGTCTTAAGGGCCGCGAAGCCGGCATCGAGCAACGACATCGAGGCGCCGAGCTGCTGCGTCCACTGCTTGCCGCTCGCTGCCTCATAGCCATCGGCAAGCTCTGTGCCCGAGACGCCGGTCAGCGACGACTTGTAGGGGAAGGCCTTGTGCCAATAGGCGGCGCTCGAAATCTTCATGCCGAGATCGCCGAGCGCCTCGATGTCGGACGGGAACAGGCCGGTCTTGGCGACCTGGGCGATCTTGATCTGTCGGGTCAGGCCTTGCTGCGCGGCCTGGCGCCAGAAGGCGGCGAAGTCGGGCGGGATCGGGAAGGAGTTGAAGATCTCGACGCCCTCCTGCTTGAACAGCGCGATCTGCGAGGAATAGTCGGTGGTGCCAGTCTCGTAGGCGCCGGGATCGACGATGGTGAAACCCTGCTTGGCCAGAAGCGGCGCCAGATGGGCGCGGATGGCGTTGCCGTCGGCGTCGTTGGGATACATGACGCCGACCTTCTTGTTGGTCTCGATCAGGTTCCACTGCGAGATATAGGCCTTGAAGAATTCCTCGACGCCGAAGCCGAAATGATAGGTCCATTTGAACGGCGAGGGCTGGCCCGGCTTGGCGCCTCGGCCGAAATACCAGGCCTCCCAGGGCATTACGGTGGAGAGGCAAGGCACGCCGGCCGCCTCGCAGGCGTCGGCCACCGGATTGATGACCTCCGGCGTGGACACCGCGAGCATCAGGTCGATGGACTGATTGTTGATCAGGTCCTTGGCAAGCTGGCCGGCGCGGGACGGATCCGACTGGGTGTCCTGGTCGACAATCTCGACGCTGTATTTCTTGCCGCCGAGCTCGATGCCGTTGGCCAGAGCCTTACGGGCGAGGTCGAGCACGTAGCCGTCGGTCTCGCCGAAGCCGGCGAGCGGGCCGGTACGCGGGCTGACGAAGCCGACCTTGAGCGTGTCGGCGGCTTGCGCGAAGGCCTTGCCGCGGCCGAATGCCAGCGCCGCGCCGCCGGCCACCGAAGTGGCAATGAACTGGCGCCGTGAAATGCCCGAAATGCCGGGCTTGCTGCCGATAATGCGAGACATCTGCTCCTCCCTCTGTAGCCGTTCGAAACGGCTGCAAACGGGTCTTCCGTTTGCAGCCGGACGGCCCGGCTTTTGATCCTCCGCAGCCACATTGCACTAGCGGTTTGGTTCGGTAAAATGATATTTTACGGTGTTTCATTAACCCCTGAGTTAGTGGATACCGAACCGATAGGCTGATCGTCAGGCGTGATGCCGCGCCGCTTCGCGGATCGTCTGCAGGAGGATGGTGAAGGCGGGCGAGGGCGCGGTGTCGGTGCGCATGGTCAAGCCCACCGGCCCTTTGGTCTCTTCAGTGTCCACGGGCAGGGCGACGAAGGCGCCGCTGGCGATCTCGTTGGCGACGACGCCGGCCGAGATGATCCATACCGCGTTGCTCTGGCGCATGAAGGAGCGGCCGAAGGAATCGGAAACCGTTTCGATTTCCGTCGCCGGCGCGGTCATGCCGTTGGTTATGAAAAGCCGGTCGACGAAAGGCCGGATGACGGATTCCCGCGTCGGCATCAGGACGGGGAACTCGTCGAGCCGCGTGAAAATGTCTGCCCCGGGCTCCGCTAAGGGATGCCCGGCCCGCACGACGAACAGCACCTGTTCAGAATAGAGGTGCTCGAAGAAAAAGCCGGTCATGTGCTCCGGCGCCGCGAGGCGACCGACGACGAGGTCTAGCGCGCCGACCCGCAGTTGCTCGAGCAGCACCGCGTTCTCGCCAGTCACGATCTTGAGCGCGGCGCCGGTGTTCTCCTCGAGGAACAGGTTCATGGCGAGCGGCATCACCCGCGCCGATACGGTCGGCAGCGCGCCGATGCGGATCGGGTCGCGATTGAGGGCGCCGTCCTGGCGCACGGAATCGACGCCGCGCTTCAATGCGGAGATCGCCGAGCCGGCATGCCCAAGAAAGATTTCGCCGAGGCGCGTGACACGGATGCCGCGCCCGTCGCGCTCGACCACCGCGACGCCGAGTGCTTCTTCCAACTCACGCAAGGTCTTGGTCACAGCCGGCGCGCTGACATGCAGGAAGTCGGCCGCGCGCGCGACGCTGCCTTGCCGGGCGACTTCGAGAAAGGCCTGCAGATGGCGGAAGCGGATCCGGCTTTCGGCCATGGTTCGATAACCTCAGAGTTAATGAAACGCCGCAAAATATCATTTTACCGAACCAAACGGCTCGTGCAATGTGGCTTTGGAGGATCGAAATCGTGCCATTCGTCAGCATCGGCGGCGTCACGCTGCACCACCGCTACATACAAGCGCCCGGCACGTCGCGCCCGATCATCTTCATCAATTCGCTGGGCACCGATTTCCGGATCTGGGACGACGTCGTCGCGCGGCTTACCGGTGAAATGCCGATGCTCGTCTATGACAAGCGCGGCCATGGGCTGTCAGATATCGGCGGCGGCGTGCGCTCCATCGACGACCATGTCGACGATCTGGTCGCCCTCATCGATCATCTCGGCTTCGACAAGGTCGTGCTCTTCGGGCTGTCCGTCGGCGGCATGATTGCGCAGCGGCTCTATACCCGCCACCCCAGATGCGTGGAGGCGCTGATCCTGAGCGACACGGCGCATAAGATCGGCACCGCCGAGAGCTGGAACACGCGCATCGCGGCCGTCGAGCGCCACGGCATCGAGGTGATCGCCGACGGCATCATGAAAGTGTGGTTTACGCCGGACTTCTATGCCAAGCGCGCGCCGGATCTGGCCGGCTGCCGCAACATGCTCACCAGGCAGGCACTGCCTGGCTACATCGGTACCTGCATGGCGCTGCGCGATGCCGATTTCACCGACAGCGCGCGGCGTATCGCGGTGCCGACGCTTTGCGTCGTCGGCGACCAGGACGGTTCGACGCCGCCGGATCTCGTCCGCTCGCTGGCCGGACTGATTCCCGGCGCACGTTTCGAAGTGATCCGCAATTGCGCGCATATCCCGTGCGTCGAGCAGCCCGAAGCGCTCGTCACTTTGATCCGCGATTTCGTCGCCTCGTTGCCTGAGGGAAAGCCTGCTCATGGATGATGTCACGAAGAACCGCTACCGGACCGGTATCGAGGTCCGCCGTTCCGTGCTCGGCAGCCCGCATGTCGACCGTGCCGAAGACGCCGCGACCGATTTCGACCGGCCGTTCCAGCAGCTGATCACCGAAGCCGCCTGGGGAACGGTCTGGGCGCGGCCTGGCTGGTCGAAGCGCGAGCGCTCGATCGTGACGCTGGCGCTGCTTGCAGCACTTGGCCATGACGAGGAAGTGGCCATGCATGTGCGCGCCACCGCCAATACGGGCGCCTCGCGTGACGACATTTGCGAAGCGTTCCTGCATGTGGCGATCTATGCCGGCGTGCCGGCCGCCAACCGCGCCTTCAAGATCGCCAAGGAAGTGTTCGCGCAGATGGACGGAGCAAAGACGGCCCATGGCTGAGCGAGACTCCAACCGCTCGCCGGAGACCGGCGCCTTCTTCCAGCGCGACCGCCAGTGGCATCCGCCGGCCTTCACGCCGAACTACAAGAGCTCGGTGCTGCGCTCGCCGCAGAAAGCGCTTTTGTCGTTCGACAACACGTTGTCGGAACTGACCGGCCCGGTGTTCGGACACGCGATGCTCGGCGAGCTCGACAACGACCTGATCCACAATTTCGCCAAAGCCGGCGAGAGCGCCATCGGCGAGCGCATTATCGTGCATGGACGCGTGCTCGACGAGCGCGGCAGGGGCGTACCGGGCGTGCTGCTCGAATTCTGGCAGGCCAATGCCGGCGGACGCTACCGCCACAAGAAAGACGGTTATCTCGCCCCGCTCGATCCGAATTTCGGTGGCTGCGGCCGCACCATCACCGGCGAGGATGGGAGCTACGCCTTTCGCACCGTCAGGCCCGGGCCGTATCCGTGGCCGAACGGCCCGAACGATTGGCGCCCGGCGCATATCCATTTTTCCGTGTTCGGCCACGGCTTCGCGCAGCGGCTGATCACGCAGATGTATTTCGAAGGCGATCCGCTGATCTGGCGCTGCCCGATCGTCGGCGGCATTTCGAGCAAGGCGGCGGTCGAGGCGCTGATCGCGGCGCTCGACATGCAGTCGACGATCCCGATGGACGCGCTTGCCTACAAGTTCGACATCGTGCTGCGCGGGCGGCGCTCGACGCTGTTCGAGAACAGGCCGGAGGGCAATTGATGGCGCAGTCGCTCGACCGGCTGAAGGAAAGCCCTTCGCAGACCGCCGGCCCCTATGTGCATATCGGGCTGACGCCCAATTTCTGCGGCATCGGCGGCGTCTATGCGAGCGACCTTGGCTCGGCGATGCTCAACGGTGAGACCAAGGGGAAGCGCATCGATCTCCGCATCCGCGTGCTCGACGGCACCGGCACGCCGCTCAAGGATGCGCTGATCGAGATCTGGCAGGCGGACGCCAACGGGCTCTACAATTCGCCGGCTGAAATGCGCGGCGCGGCCGATCCCAACTTCCAGGGTTGGGGCCGGCAGCCGACCGACATGGAAACGGGCGTCTGCCTGTTCCGGACGATCAAGCCTGGCCGCGTGCCGTTCCGCGACGGGCGGCTGATGGCGCCGCATATCACGCTGTGGATCGTGGCGCGCGGCATCAATGTCGGCCTCCACACGCGGCTCTATCTTTCGGACGAGGAAAAGGCCAATGCCGAGGATCCGATCCTCGGCCGCATCGAGCATCGCCTGCGCGTGCCGACGCTGATCGCGGAGCGCCAGGGCGATACTTACGTCTTCGACGTCCATTTGCAGGGCGAAAAGGAGACGGTCTTCTTCGACAGCTGACCGTGGCCGCTATGACCGTTTCGCCCTTCGATCATCCACTGCTTGCCGGCCTGCTCGGCGACGAGGAGGCGGCCAGGCATTTTTCCGTCGAAGCCGACATTGCCGCGCTGCTCGATTTCGAGCAGGCACTGGCCGAGGCGCAAGCCGAATGCGGCGTCATCCGTCATGAGGCGGAGGCGGCGATCGTCAAAGCGCTGGCGACGTTCCGGCCGGACACTGCGAAGCTGCGCGCTGGCGTCGCCACGGACGGTGTCGTGGTGCCGGAGCTGGTTCGGCAGGTCAAAGCTGCCGTCGGCGCGCCGCACGACGCATATGTGCATTTCGGCGCTACGAGCCAGGACGTCATCGACACCTCGCTGGTGCTGCGTCTGCGGCAGGTCGTCGACCATATCGGGCTGCTGCTTGGCGAGAACGTCGTTCGCCTCACCGGCCTCGAGCTGGAGTTCGGCAACCGCGAGCTCATGGCGATGACGCGCATGCGGCCGGCAATTCCAGTAACCGCGCGGGATCGGATCGCCGCGTGGCGAGCGCCGCTCGAACGTCACCAGGAACGCTTGAAGGAGCTTTCCGGACGGCTGCTGGTGGTGCAGTTCGGCGGTGCCGCCGGCACACTGGAAAAGCTCGGCGACAAGGCTGCCACCGTGCGCGCAGCGCTTGCCGCGAAGCTCGGTCTTGGCGACGCGACGCAATGGCACAGCCAGCGCGACGGGCTTGCCGAATTCGCCGGCTGGCTGTCGCTGGTGACCGGCAGCCTCGGCAAGTTCGGGCAGGACGTTGCGCTGATGGCGCTGGTCGGCGCCGACATCAAACTGTCCGGCGGTGGCGGCTCGTCGGCGATGCCGCATAAGCAGAATCCCGTGAAGGCGGAAGCGCTGGTGGCGCTGGCGCGCTTCAATGCCGTCCAACTCTCCGGCATGCACCAGGCGCTGGTGCATGAGCAGGAACGTTCGGGCGCGGCCTGGACGCTGGAATGGCTCATCCTGCCGCAGATGGTCGTGGCGACGGCGGCCGCGCTGCGGCTTGCCGCCGAGTTGACCGCGCAGATCGAGAGCCTCGGTCATTGATGATGCGCACGCAGGTCGTCATCATTGGGTCCGGACCATCCGGACTGCTGCTTGGCCAATTGCTTGCCACGATCGGCGTCGAGACGACCATCCTCGAGCGATCCAGCCGCGAGCATGTGCTTGGACGCGTGCGCGCCGGCGTGCTCGAACAGGGCACGGTCGATCTTCTCGGCGAAGCGGGCGCGGCGGACAGGCTGCGTGCCCAGGGCCTGCCGCATGAAGGCATCTCGCTCGCCTTCGACGGCCGCGCGCATCGCATCGACATGACGGCGCTTACAGGCGGCAAGCATGTCACCGTCTATGGCCAGACCGAAGTGACGCTGGATCTGATGCAGAAGCGCGAAGCGGCGGGCTTGGTGACTTTCTTCGAAACGTCGAATGTCGCGCTGCATGATTTCGGCGGCGCGTCGCCTTTCGTCACCTACGACAAGGACGGGCTCACGCATCGTATCGACTGCGACTTCATCGCCGGCTGCGACGGCTACCACGGCGTCAGCCGCCGCTCGGCGCCGGAGGACGCGCTGAAGACGTTCGAGCGGCAGTATCCGTTCGGCTGGCTGGGCGTGCTGGCCGAGGTGCCGCCGGCCGACCACGAGCTGGTCTACGCCAATCACGAGCGCGGCTTCGCGCTTTGCTCGATGCGCTCGCCGCAGCGCAGCCGCTACTATGTGCAGGTTCCCGCCGACGAACGCGTCGAGGCCTGGTCCGACGAGCGCTTCTGGGACGAGTTGCGCCGCCGACTGCCGCCGCGGATAGCGGCCGCCGTCACCACCGGGCCGTCCTTCGAGAAGTCGATTGCGCCGCTGCGCTCCTTCGTCGCCGAACCGATGCGCTTTAACCGGCTGTTCCTGGTCGGCGACGCCGCCCATATCGTGCCGCCGACCGGCGCCAAGGGCCTCAACCTCGCTGCCAGCGACGTGCGCTATCTCTTTGCCGGGCTTCGCGAATTCTATGACGGGAAATCAGAAGCAGGGCTCGACGCCTATTCGTCCAAGGCGCTGGCGCGTGTGTGGAAAGCGGTGCGCTTTTCCTGGTGGATGACGACGATGCTGCACCGTTTTCCGGAGACAGGCGAGTTCGGCCAACGCATCCAGGAAGCCGAGCTCGACTATCTCGTCCATTCCAAGGCCGCATCGACCGCTCTCGCGGAAAACTACGTCGGCTTGCCCTACTGATCTGCCTGGGCTGTCAGACCCGCTCAAGCGCGATGGCGATGCCCTGGCCGACGCCGATGCACATGGTGGCCAAAGCCAGCTTGCCGCCGCGCTCGCGCAACTCGAGCGCCGCCGTGCCGGTGATGCGCGCGCCCGACATGCCGAGCGGATGACCGAGCGCGATGGCGCCGCCATTGGGGTTTACATGCTCCGCCTTCTCGGAAATTCCGAGTTGGCGGAGCACAGCAATGCCCTGGGAGGCGAAGGCTTCGTTCAGTTCGATGACATCGAACTGTTCCGGCGTCAGGCCGAGGCGGGCGCAAAGCTTCTCGGTGGCCGGCGCCGGGCCGATGCCCATGATACGCGGCGCCACACCGGCGACGGCACCGCCGAGGATACGGGCGATCGGCGTCAGCCCATGCTTCCTCGCCGCCGCTTCCGAGGCGATGATGAGGGCGGCAGCGCCGTCATTGACGCCGGAAGCGTTGCCGGCGGTCACCGTACCACCCTGGCGGAACGGCGTCGGCAGTTTGGCCAGAGCCTCTGTAGTGGTGCCGGCGCGGGGGTGTTCGTCCTTCGCGACGACGATCGCGTCACCCTTCCTCTGCGGGATGGTCACCGGCGTGATCTCCTTCGCCAGCCGGCCACTCTCTTGCGCGGCCACCGCCTTGTCCTGGCTGCGTACCGCGAAGGCGTCCTGGTCGGCTCGGGAGACGGAAAAATCCTCGGCGACGTTCTCGCCGGTCTCCGGCATGGAATCGACGCCATATTGTTTCTTCATCAGCGGGTTGACGAAACGCCAGCCAATGGTGGTGTCGTAGATTTCGGCGTTGCGCGAGAAGGCGGCGTCGGCCTTCGGCATGACGAAGGGAGCGCGGCTCATCGATTCGACGCCGCCGGCAATCATCAGCTCGGCCTCGCCGGCCTTGATGGCGCGCGCGGCGATGGTGGCGGCGTCCATGCCCGAGCCGCAGAGGCGATTGACGGTCGAGCCGGGGATATCCTGCGGCAGGCCGGCCAGCAGCAGCGCCATGCGCGCCACGTTGCGGTTGTCCTCGCCCGCCTGATTGGCGCAGCCATAGACGACGTCGTCTATCGCGGCCCAATCGACGCTCTTGTTGCGCTCCACGAGCGCTCGCAACGGGATGGCGCCCAGATCGTCGGCGCGGACGGAGGACAGCGCACCGCCAAAGCGGCCGATCGGCGTGCGGATGTAGTCGCAGATGAAGGCTTCAGTCATCTAGGCAGCTTTCCCTTTGGCGGTCCCTTGATGCGCTGCCTTGGTGCGGGCCTGCAGGTCGCGCAATGTCTTCAGCTCGAGTTCCGTCGGCGCCGGCGTCTCGTCAAGGGCCTGCGCGAACTTGACCGTCCAGCCACAGGTGTCCTGCACCTGCTCGCGGCTGACGCCCGGATGCAGCGAAACGACGGTGAATTCCTTAGTCGCCGGGTCGGGCTTCCAGATGGCGAGGTCGGTGATCAAAAGCGTCGGGCCGGCGGTGTCGATGCCGAGGCGCTGGCGGTGATCGCCGCCGTCGCCATGGCCGAAGGAGGTGAAGAAGTCGATCTTCTCGACCATGCCGCGCTTCGACTGCGCCATGGTGATGTAGACCTGTCTCGACGAGGTGGCGATCTCCGGCGCGCCGCCGCCGCCGGGCAGGCGGGTCTTGGGATGCGCATAGTCGCCGATGACGGTGGTGTTGATGTTGCCGAACTTGTCGAGCTGGGCGGCGCCCAGGAAGCCGATCGAGATGCGGCCGCCTTGCAGCCAGTAGCGGAACATCTCCGGCACCGCGACGGTGGTGACCGCCGTCTCGCACAATTCGCCGTCGCCGATCGACAGCGGCAGCACGTCCGGCGCGGTGCCGATGGTGCCGCTCTCATAGATCAAGGTGATATCCGGCGCATGCGTCAGCCGCGCGACGTTGCAGGCGGCCGACGGCGCGCCGATGCCGACGAAGCAGACATCGTCGCTCTTCAGCGCGCGGCTGGCGGCGATCGTCATCATCTCGTTGGGTGTGAAGCCCAGATCGGTCTTGTCGCTCATGCGGCTTTCCTCAGATGCTCGACCCGGCCGGCAAAGTCGTCCGCGCTGCTTTCGATGACGTTCTTTCGGATCCATGCCTGGAAGCGCTCGCGGTCGGCGGCGATCTCGTCCCATTCGAGATAGGCGGCATTGTCGCGCTCGTAGTAGCCATGCGTGTAGGAGGGGTGCGAGCCGCCTGGCACGACCGAAATCGCCGTGATCGTCCAGTTCGGCAGCACGGTGAGGTTGGGATGGAGGTCGTCGAAATTGTCGACCACTTCCTCCACCGTCACCACGGCGCGCTTTGCGGCAAGAACGGCCTCCTTCTGGATGCCGATGATGCCCTCGACCAGCACATTGCCCTTCCGGTCGGCCTTTTGCGCGTGGATGAAGGTGACGTCCGGCCGGATCGAGGGAACAGCGGCCAGCGCCTCGCCGGTAAAGGGGCAGGTGACGGATCTGATGTTGGGATTGACCGCGGCAAGACCTGCGCCTCGATAGCCGCGAAACACCGCGCAAGGCAGGCCGGCGGCGCCCGCCTCATAGGCGTTGGCCATGCCGGCATGGCTGTGCTCTTCGACTTCGATGGCGCGTGGAAAGCCGTTCTCGATGGCATCGCGGGCGCGCCTGAGCAGGCCGACGCCCGGATTGCCGACATAGGAGAAGACGACCTTCTTCGCCATGCCCATGCCGATCATCTGGTCGTAGATCAGGTCGGGCGTCATGCGGATCAGCGTCAGGTCGCGAAAGCCCTGGCGGATCGCCTCATGCGCGGCGGCGGTCGGGATCAGATGCGTGAAGCCCTCGAAAGCGACCGTGTCGCCGTCATGCAGATTTTCCGCGACCGCCTCTTTCAGCGGCAGGAACTTGACCATCTCAAGGCTCCGTCGATTGCGAGAAGTTCGTATTGCGAACATATGTTTTATATGGGATACTTTTAGCTCCAATCGTTGCATTGAGTCAACGCCAGCCCGGAGATGTCCGTGGAAGAGGAATCCATTTCACGCGACCATGTCGGCTCGCTGGAGCGCGGCCTGGCGGTGATGGAGATCCTTGCGCGCCATCCGGCCGGCATGACGCTGACCGAGATGGCCGAGGAGGCGGATCTCACGCGAGCGGGGGCCCGGCGTTTTCTGCTGACATTGGTCGCCACGGGCTACGCGTCGCAGTCCGGCCGGCTGTTTTCGCTGTCGCCGCGCCTTTTGACCGTCGCAAGGACTTGGCTCGGCGGCGCGTCGCTCTGGACCTTCGCGGCACCGATCATGCGCGAGGTGGCCAGCAAATTCGACGAGGCCTGCAATGCGGCGGTGCTGTCGGGCGAGGATGTCGTCTATGTCGCGCGCATCCCCGGACGGCGAATCTTAAGCGTCGCGCTCGATGTCGGCACGCGGCTGCCGGCCTATTGCACGTCGATGGGGCGGGCGCTGCTTTCCGGCCTGTCGGCGGATGACTTGAAGACCTTCCTTGCCGAAGTTGCGATCGAGCGGCGAACGCCGAAGACGATCACCGGCCGCGCCGCGCTCGGCAAGGCCGTCGACAAGGCAAGAGCGGAGGGCTTTGCCATCGTCGACGAGGAGCTGGAGCTCGGCCTACGCTCGATCGCGGTGCCGATCGTCGATCACGCCGGCCGCACCGTCGCGGCCATCAACGTCTCGACCCAGTCGGCGCGTTTCTCGGTCGAGGCGATGGAGCGCGACATCCTGCCGGTGCTGCGACAGGCCAAGCAGCGCGTCGAGGAGTTCTTCTTCGTTTGACGGCCCGCCGATTGGCGGGCCGAAGCCCGTTGACGCTTCATTTCAGATACGTTAATGAACAGGATTATACAGGTTCATTGAACAGGTATCGATATGGCCCGTCGCACGATGCAGCTCTCACCCGGCACGGGCAAGCCCGAGCAGATAGCGACGGTTCTGGAGCATGAGATACGCTCCGGCCTGCTTGGCTTCGGCGACCGCCTGCAGAGCGAGAACGAGCTCGTCCAGCGCTTCTCCGTCAGCCGCAACACGGTCCGCAAGGGGCTCGAAGAACTGTCGAGCCGCGGACTGATCACCACCAAGGTCGGCATCGGCTCCTTCGTCACTTTCGACGGCATGCCGGTCGATGACGCGATCGGCTGGTCACGCGCGCTTGCCAATGCCGGCGCCAATGCCGAGACCCGCACGTTGCGGCTGGAGATCATCGAGGACGCCGAACTGGCGGCGAGGCTCGGGGTCGAGAGCCCGTCCTTCATCGCCGTCGACCGCGCCCGCACCAATGCCGACGACGGCCACGCCATCTCGATCGAACGCAGCCGCCTGCCGCTGTCGCCCGAATTGGAGGACATACCGCTGCGCGGGCTACGCGAAGGCACGCTGCACCAGACGCTGCGCGGGGCAGGGCTTGTTCCCGACCACGGCGAGGAATGGGTCGACATCGAGATGCTGAGCGCCGCCGACGCCGCGATCCTCGCCTGCGCGCCGGGCACGCCGTTCCTGCGCACACGCCGCCTGACGCGCGCCGCCGACGGGCGCGCCATCGAATTCGTTACCAGCCTGCTCAACCCCGCGCATTTCGCGCTTCACCTGGAGTTCTGAGCATGGCGGACGCTGCCTCGATGGATCGGGCAATGGGCGCGCTGATTGGCGGGGCGCTTGGCGATGCGCTCGGCATGCCGACGCAGCTTCTGTCGCCGGCCCGCATCGCCGAGCTCTACGGCCATGTCGAGGATTTCGTTGCGCCTGCCGCCGATCACCCGGTGTCGAAAGGGCTGCCGGCCGGCGCGATCACCGACGACACCGAGCAGGCGCTGCTGCTTGGCCGCATCCTCGTCGAGTCCGGCGAGCGTTTCGACCATGCGCGCTGGGTCAACGCGCTGCTCGACTGGGAGCGGGACGTCAAGGCGCGCGGCAGCTACGACCTGCTTGGACCATCGACCAAGCGCGCCATCGACGCCATCAACAGCGGCGTGCCGGCGGAGGAGGCGGGGCGCAGCGGCGACACCAATGGCGCGGCAATGCGGATTGCGCCCGTCGGCATCATGATGCCGCCGGAGCCGCTCGACGCGCTGGTCGCCAAGGTGGCGCAGACCTGCCGGGCCACGCACAACACCTCGATCGCCATCGCATCCGCATCCGCCGTCGCAGCTGCCGTCAGTCTCGGCGTCTCGGGCGGCGACTGGCGCGCCGCTGCCGGCCATGCGGTCGCAGCGGCACGGCTAGGTGCCGCGCTCGGCCATTGGGTCACCGGCGGCGACATCGCCGCGCGCATTGTCTGGGCGCAGGCGCTTGTTCGCGGCAAGGCGGAGAAGGAGGCAATCAAGCTGGTCGTCGACCTGATCGGCACCGGCGTCGCCAGCCAGGAATCGGTGCCGGCGGCCTTCGCGGTGCTGGAGGTCGCGCAAGGCGACGCATGGCGGGCGGCCGTCATCGCGGCCAATCTCGGTGGCGACACGGATACGATCGGGGCGATCGCCGCCGGCATGGCGGGCGCATGCGCCGGGCTGTCGAAGCTGCCGCAGGATCGCATCGCCCAACTGCATGGCATCGACATAGCGGATGTCCGCTCGCTGGCCGGGGATCTGGTCGCGGCACGCGGCTCCAAGACCGGCCCAGGCAAGGAGGACGCGGCGTGAGCGGGCGGCTCGTCCATGTCGGCAGCGCGGTGGTCGACTATGTCTACCGCATCGATGCCTTGCCGGCGGCCGGCACGGAAAAGACCGCGTCAGCTTACGCCCGGGTCGCCGGCGGCGGCTTCAACATGATGGTCGCGGCAAGCCGCACCGGCATGAAAGTGGTGTTCGGCGGCCAGCTTGGCACCGGACCGGACGGAGACTTCCTGCGCGCAGCCTTCGCCGCCGAAGGTATCGAAACGCTGACGCCACCGTCGCCCTCGATGGACAGCGGCAATTGTGTCGCCATGATCAGCGGCGACGCCGAACGCACCTTCGTCTCGTGGCCGGGCGCCGAGAGCCGGCTCACGGCGGACATGATGGCGCCCGTCCAAGCCGTTGCGGGCGATTGGGTTTTCACCTCGGGCTATACGCTGAGCTATCCCGGCAGCCGCGACGTGCTCACCGACTGGATCGAGGCGCTGCCGGCCGGCATTGCTTTCGTTTTCGATCCGACTCCGGTGATCGCCGATATTCCACGGCCGATCCTGGACAGGGTGCTGGCGCGTACGACCTGGCTGAGCTGCAACACCAATGAGGCCGCCGAGATTGCCGGCGATGCCCAGACCGTCGCCGTTCGATTGCTTGAACAGCACTGCCCGAAGGCGGCGGGTGTCGTCATTCGCGCCGGCGCGCATGGCTGCCTGGTGCGCATGGCCGACGGCGGCACCCGCGCGGTGCCCGGTTTCAAGGTGGAGGCGGTCGATACCAATGGCGCCGGCGACACGCATATCGGCGCTTTCGTGAGTGCGCTGTCACGTGGCCTGTCGCCTTGCGAAGCGGCCCGCTACGCCAATGCGGCAGCGGCCCTTTCCGTCACCCGCCATGGCGGGTCTTCGGCACCGACGGACACAGAGATCCAGGAATTCCTGAGCCATCGCGATCAAGCAGCGATCGCGCATGACTGGGAGGAAGCGACTGCAACTTAACAAGCCCATCAACCGGGCGAACAATGAGAGGAAAGAAAACATGCGCATGCCCAGACTGACCGCTTTTCTGGCGGCGACCGCCGTCTTCGTTTCAGCATTCACGCTCGCCGCCCAGGCCGCCGAGGAAGTGCATGTGCTCAACTGGAAGGGCTATGGCGCCGACGAGCCGTGGGCGGTCGCCAATTTCGAGAAGGCGACCGGCTTCAAGGTGGTCAACGACTTCTTCAACTCCGAACAGGAGATGCTGACCAAGATCCGCACCAATCCCGGCCTCTACGACGTCGTCATGATCAATGCCGCCTTCAACGACCAGGCGATGGCCGGCAAGCTGATCCAGCCGATCGATACGTCCAAGCTCTCCAACTATGCCGACATCGCCAAGGATAAGGCCAGCTCGCCGATGCTGAACCATGACGGCAAGGTCTATGGCGTGCCGTGGGTGTGGGGTCTGACGGCTCTGGCCATCAACGACAAATCCTTCGACAAGCCGCCGACGAGCATCGCCGAGATGTGGGATCCGGCGCATAAGGGCCGCGTCATCATCCGCGACGACGCCGTCGAGGCGGTGCAGTTCGGCGCGCTGGCGTCGGGGCAGAACATCAACGACATCAAAGATATGGACGCGGTCAAGGCGAAGCTCACCTCGCTGATGCCGCAGATCAAGACCTTCTGGAGCTCGGAAAACGACTGGAACCAGATGGTCGCCTCCAACCAGATCGACATCGGCACCTATTGGAGCGGCTCGGCCGACCGCGCCAAGACGCATTTCAAGCTGCCGGTCTCGCTGGTCATCCCGCAGGAAGGCTCGGTCGCCTGGCTCGACGCCTTCTCTATTCCCGTCGGCTCCAAGAACGTCGCCGGCGCCGAGGCCTTCATCAACTACATGATCGACCCGAAATTCTACGTCGAATGGGTCACCAAGGTCGGCGCGCCGGTCTCGGCCAACACCAAGGCGGTCGACGCGCTGCCGGAGGATGCCTTCAACCGCAAGGTCATGGGCAGCCCCGATGTCGCCAAGCGCATCCAGTTCCAGGCGCCGATCACCGATGAGCAGCGCGAAAAATACCTGGCGCTGTGGCAAGAGCTGAAGGTCAACGTGAAGTAATCAGGCTGCTTCGGGGCGGAGAGAGGCAAATGGCTGACCTGCTTGCGATCGGTTCACGCCGCGGACTGAGGCCTGCCCTGCCGCTCCTCCTTCCCGCCTATCTGTGGCTGACGGTGGCGATCTTCCTGCCGCTGTCGGCCATGGTGTTCTTCTCCTTCATGACCGACCTGCCGCTGGCAGGCAAAGAGTGGTCGTTCACACTCGGCAACTACGCGGCCTTCTTTTCGCAAAGCCTTTATTCGACGCTTCTGTTCGCCTCGCTGCGGCTTGGCCTCGAAGTGACGCTGTGGTGCATCGTCATCGGCTATCCTGCGGCCTATGTGCTGGCCAAGGTGCTCAAAGGGCGCAGCCGCGAGGCGATCTTCCTGCTCGTCATCCTGCCGTTCTGGTCGAACGGGCTGGTGCGGATCTTCTCCTGGGCGATGGTGCTGCGCGAAGGCGGCATCCTCGACACGGCGCTCAACGCGGTGCTGCCGTTCAAGATCAACATCGATCTCATGTATTCCTATCCGGCCGTCATCATCGGCCTGGTGCATTCCTATGTGCCCTACATGGTGCTGACTTGCTATCTCACGCTGCAGGCCATCGACGACTCGCTGATCGAGGCCGGCCGCTCGCTCGGCGCGTCGCGGCGGCAGGTGCTGTGGCGGGTGATCATCCCGCTGTCGATGCCGGGCCTGATCGCGGGCTCAGCGCTCATCTTCGTGCCGGTGGTCGGCTCGTTCATGGAGCCGCGCATCCTCGGCGGCCGCACCGGCACTTTTTACGGTACCGTCATCGAGGACCAGTTCGTCGCCGTGTTCAACTGGCCGCTGGGCGCCGCGCTCTCCTTCATCCTGCTCGCCGTCGTGCTGATCATCCTGGCGCTGGCCGCGCCTGTCCTGCGGAGGGCTGCGTGATGGCAACGACGCGTATCCTCGAATGGCTCGGGGGCTTCTACATCGTGCTTTTGCTCGGCTTCCTCTACCTGCCGATCATCATCATGGCGGCGATGTCCTTCAACGCCTCGCCCTTCTACCAATTGCCGTTCGAGTGGACGACGGACTGGTACGCCTCGCTCTGGCAGAACGACCAGCTGATCGCGGCGACCTGGAACAGCATCGAGATCGCCGTCATCACCACTTTGATCTCGACCGTGCTGGGCTCGATGGCTTCGCTCGCGTTCTACCGCTACGAGTTCCGCGGCAAGAAGGTGCTGCAGGCGCTGCTCTTCCCGCCGATCGCCATTCCGTGGCTGATCACCGGCACGGCGATGCTGATCTTCTTCTTCGGCGTCGGCATCGGACGCGGGCTTGTCGCCATCCTGCTCGGCCATGTCGCGCTGGCGCTGCCTTATGTCATCGTCGTCGTCTCCGCCCGGCTGCAGACCTTCGCACCGGAGCTTGAAGAGGCGGCGCGCTCGCTGGGCGCCAACCAATGGCAGGTGACCATGCGTGTGACCTTGCCCTGGATCATGCCCGGCGTGATCGCCGGCGGGCTGTTCGCGTTTGCCGTGTCGTTCGACCAGTTCGTCGTCTCCTACTTCCTGTCGACGCCCGGCCAGACGACGCTGCCGGTCGAAATCTACGCCGCGATCCGCAAGGGTTTTACCCCGGAGATCAACGCGGTCTCGACGATCATCATTGTCGTGTCGATGGCGCTGATGCTGCTCACGGCGCGCTTCTTCAAATTCGGCGGAGAGAAATAATGGCTGGCGTCCAGGTCACGAACGTCTCCCGCAGTTTTGGCGCGCACAAGGCGTTGGACGATGTGTCGATCGATTTTGCCGATGGCGGCTTCTATGCGCTGCTCGGGCCCTCGGGCAGCGGCAAGACCACGCTGCTCAGGCAGATCGCCGGCTTTGATTTTCCCGACGCCGGCCGTATCGCCATCGGCGGCGAAAGCGTCGAGCGCGTGCCGGTCGAGAAGCGGCGCATCGGCATGGTGTTCCAGAACTATGCGCTGTTTCCCAATATGAGTGCTGCCGACAATGTCGCCTTCGGGCTTTCCGTGCGCGGCGAGCCGAAGGCGACGATCGCAACGGAGGTGCAGCGCGCGCTCGACCTGGTGCAACTCGGCAAGCTTGGCGCCCGCAAGCCGCACCAGCTCTCGGGCGGCCAGCGCCAGCGCGTGGCGCTGGCGCGCGCCATCGTCACCAAGCCGCGCGTGCTTTTGCTCGACGAGCCGCTCGGCGCGCTGGACAAGGCGTTGCGCGTCGACATGCAGATCGAGCTGAAACGCATCCAGCGTGAGATCGGCATCACCACCATCTTCGTCACGCACGACCAGGAAGAGGCGCTGACGATGAGCGACCGCATCGGCATATTGCGCGACGGCAGGCTGGTGCAGGAGGGGCCGCCGGAGGAGATCTATGACCGGCCGCAAAGCGAGTTCGCCGCGACCTTCCTCGGCGACGCCAACATCTTTCGCGGCGATGCGACCGGCTCCGGGATCAGGCTGCCGGACGGCACGACGATCGCAGCCTCGACAGGCGCATCGGTGCCAGCGGGCGCCAAGGCGAGTTGCGCGGTGCGGCCGGAGCGCATCCGGATCTCGACCGGCGCGGCAAAGCCTGATGCGGGCAATGCGAATACGCTCAAGGGGCAGGTCTCCAGACGCATCTTCGCCGGCAACAACAGCACCTATTTCGTCGACCGTGACGGCCAGACGCTGAAGGTGATCGTCCAGAACACCGGCGCAGAGCGTTTGGCAGAAGGTCAGCCCGTCGTGCTCAGCTGGTCGCCGGACAGCACGGTGCTGATCGCGGCCTGAGACTGTCAATCCTCGAAGCCAGGCCGAGACGGCTCATATCTCCGGGATGCTCTCGCGGAAGATAACCTGCAGCCGCGGCTGGTGGAGCTCGTAGGGCAACCCTCTGACCGAGTGCGACAGGATGTTGAGCGCCTCCCTGGCCTCGACCCGCGGGTTCTGGTCGATCACCGCATCGAGCGTGCCGTCGAGGAGAAGCTCCTTGGTGCCGTCGGTCACCTCATGGCCGAGGAAGATGATCTCCTTCGCCCGTCCGCGCTCCTTCAGCGCGCGGGCGATGCCGGTGTTGCCGGCGCCGACATTGTAGATCGCGGCAAGGTCGGGGTGGCGCTCGAGCAAGGCGGAGGCCTCCGAATAGGCCTTTTCGCGGTCGTCGAGCATTTCGCGCATCTCGACGATCTCGAGGTTGGGAGATTCTTCGGCGACGATATGGCGGAAGCCCATCTCGCGTTCCTCATGGCCGCGATAGGCGAGCGAGCCGGCGAACAGCGCGACCTTGCCCGGACGTCCGGTGCCCATGAAGCGGTTGAGAAGATAGCCGGCCAGCCGCCCGGCGGCGCGGTTGTCGATGCCGATATAGGCGACCCTCGGCACATGCAGGATGTCGGAGGCAATGGTGACGACCTTGACGTCGCTGGCCGAGAGCGAGCGGATCGCCTCGCGTACCGTCGGATGGTCGAGCGCGATGACGCCGACGCCTTGCGTCTGGCCGTGCAGGTCCTGCAGCAGGCGGGCGAGGCGGTCCGGGTTGAAGCCTTCGATGGTCGTGACGCGGACGTCGAGATCGGGCCGCGTCAGCGCCTGCGCCTCGATGTGGCGATGCAGCAGCTTGATGAAGGAGTTGGTGCCGGCCGGCAGCGCGAAGTCGAGCCTTATCGCCTGTCCCGGCACGGCTCGCTGCGGCGCGCCGTTGGGCGTTTCCGCGATGTAGCCCAGGCGCTGCGCCATCTCGATGACGATCTCGCGCGTGCGGGCCCGCCCGCCCGGCCGGTTGTTGAGCACGCGGTCGACCGTGGCCGGAGAAACGCCGGCTTCGCGGGCTATGTCTGTCAGGGTTGACCGCACGTCGAGCACCTCATCGCAAGCATCAAAATCACGCAGCTTCCACTCAGTTCCGGAAAACGCCTCAGCAGCGACCGCGATTCTGATGTGAAATGATGTAACCGCCCTTGGCTTGCGCGCAAGCCGGCGCGGTAGATAAGGCGGCGAAGGTCGGGCCAAGCCGGTCGGATCGAGGCGAGAATCCCTCAAATCCAAGCAATAGGCGCGAGGTGACGGGTATGGTGGACTGCATTATCTCCCTCATTTGCGATCTTATGACGTGTTTTGAGTATTTATGATGTTGACAGGCTTCACGCGCTGTCGTCAATATCCCTCACGCGGGCCATGGAGGAACAGGCCCCGAGGGAGGAATTTGATGTCTCATTTGATCCGCATGTCGCGGCGCCGCCTTTTGGCGTCCGGAGGAAAGGCCGCGGTGTTCGTCGCCGCGACTGGTATTGCACCGCAGTTCATTCGTCCCGGCCGCGCCTTCGCGGCGGACGCGCTGGCGCCCGGCATGATCGGCGGGCCGACCGGCTTCGATGGCGCGGAGCGCTATCAATACGGACCCGACACGCCGGAAGGGCGCGCGGTAGAGGCGGCCAAGGCCCTGAAGGCGGCCGGCAAGGCGCCGGCGAAGATCGTGCTTGGCCTGTCCGATGGCTCGATCGGTCAGCTGACCAAGCCTTTCCCGGCCGGTGCGCCGTCGATCAAGGATCTCTGGGAGAAGGAAACTGGCATCCAGATCGAGATCGTCGGCCTCCCCAACGGCCAGGAATTCACCAAGACGATGCAGGACATCTCCACCAAGGGTGGGGCCTATGACATCTACTCGACCGAATGGAACCGCCTTGGCGATCTCGCCGAAACCGGCGGCATCGCCAAGCTCGACGACTTCGTCGCCAAGCACAAGCCGGAATGGGACGACCCGAAGCAGGGCTACGTCAACGGCGCCAAGGGCGTTTCGCTGCTCAACCAGTATCGCGGCTCGACCTATGGCGTGTCGCTCGACGGCGACTTCCAGACCTGGGTCTACCGCACCGACCTGTTCAGCGATGCCGCCGAGCAGAAGGCCTTCAAGGACAAGTACGGCTACGACCTTGCCCCGCCGAAGACCTGGAAGCAGCACAGCGATGTCGCTGCCTTCTTCCAGCGGCCGGACAAGGGCCTGTTCGGCTCGACCGACCTGCGCAACCAGGGTTGGGGCTACACCAACTGGTACCAGCGCTATGTCTCGATGGCATCGCCTAACCAGTTCCTGTTCGGCGACGACGGCAAGCCGCTGATCAATTCCGAGCAAGGCGTCGCCGCCACCAAGGAATATGTGGAGTCGCTGGCGCATCATTCGCCGGACGCCATCTCGTGGGGCTGGCCGGAGCAGTATGGCAACTTCGCCAAGGGCGGTGCGGCGATGACCTGCGCCTTCTCCAACCTGCCGAAATTCCTCGACAATGCCGGCAACAAGGATTCCGCCGTCACCGGCAAGATCGGCTCGATGCTGCCGCCGGGACGCGAGATCGACGGCAAGCTGATCAGCCGCTCGGTGCTCTGGTTCTCGCTGACCGGCATGGTCTCGTCGCAGTCGAAGAATCCGGAGGCCGCCTATCTCTTGCTGCAGTGGCTCGGCTCGGCCCGCATCTATGCCTGGATGAGTGCCAATCCCGGCGGCTATCTCGATCCGTTCCGGCTGTCGGACTTCGCCGATCCGCTGGTACGCCAGACCTATCACGCCTACCACATGGACGTGGTGCGCGAGACCGTGGCGCGCACGGTGCCGACCATCAACTATCCCGGCGCCACGGCCTTCCACAACGCGCTCGACGAGAACCTCATGGCCTCGCTGACCAAGGCCAAGACGCCGGAGCAGGCGATGGCCGACACCGAGCGCGAGTGGAAGAGGATCGCGCGCCGCATCGGCGAGGACAAGCTCAACGAAGCCATCAAGACCAACAAGGAGGCCTGGCCGACCGTTCTCGACCCGATCAGCTGATCCGTCTCCCTGGATCAGAAGCGGAGGGGAGGGGCGTCAGCTCTTCCCCTCCTTCCTAACGTCACCAGCAAAGCAGCCAGATGAAGCGTTCCGTTCCCTTCGAGATATTCCGCTACGCCGCGATCCTCGCGGCGATGGCGGTGACGCTGGTGCCGATCCTGTGGATGGTGTCGATGGCCTTCAAGCCGATCGGCGAATGGTCGGCGACCGGCGCCGACCTGACATGGTGGCCGAGGCAGCCGACGCTTGCCAATTTCCAGTTCGTGTTCGGCCACTCGACCAACGACCTCATCGTCGCGCTCGACCACACGGCGGTGAAGCCGATCCTGTCGTCACTGCTGTCGGCGGTGTTCGGGACCGTGATCGCCATGTCGGCGGGCACCGCCGCGGCCTATGGCCTGTCGCGCTTCGGCTCCGGCCAGAATCTGCCGCTGGCGCTGATCCAGCTCCGGCTGTTTCCGCCGATGGCCGTGATGATCCCGGTGATGATCATGTGGGCGTTCCTCAACCTCAACGACACATGGTGGGGGCTGGCGCTGATCTACGGTATCGTCACGCTGCCCTTCGCCTTCTGGCTGATGAAGACCTTCTTCGACGACTTGCCGCGCGAGATCGAGGAGGCGGCGCTCGTCGAGGGCTGCTCGCGGCTGCGCGTCTTCACCCGCATCACGCTGCCGATGATGCGCGCGCCGCTGGCGAGCGCCGCGCTCTTCGTGTTCATCCTCAACTGGTCGGACTATCTCATCGCGCTGCTGCTCACCACGCGCGAATGGGTGACGATCCCCGTCTACATGGCGTCGCTGTCGTCCTCGATGACCGGGCAGCTCTATGGCGCCAAGGCGGCGCTCGGCCTGATCGCGGCGGTGCCGCCGGTCATCATGGGCATTGCCATCCAGCGTCACCTGGTGCGCGGGTTGACCTTCGGAGCGCTCAAGCAATGAGCGCGGTGACGGCGACGATTGCGGAGGACAAGATGGAGGCGCGGACAAAGCCCGCCACGCCTAATGAAGGCGCGCGGCTGGGCTTCCGCCTGACCCTGCCGGCGCAGATCCTGGTGCTGTTTATCTCGGCCTTTCCGCTCTTGATGCAGCTCTACATCAGTGTCACCGACTGGTCGCCGCTGTCGGGCATCGGCTGGTGGAACGCCTGGGAGATGTGGAACAGTTTCGCCAACTATACAGACCTTGCCGCAGACACGCGCTTCTGGAGCGCGCTGCAGCGCACGGCGATCGTCATGCTGGTCTGCGTGCCGGCGGAGTTCCTGCTGGGCCTGGCACTGGCGACGCTGTTCGCCGACGACTTTCCCGGCAAGCGCATCTTCTACTCGATCCTCTTGATGCCGATGATGGTCGTGCCAGCGGTCGCCGGCTACATGTTCTTTATGCTGTTCCAGTCAGGCGGACCGGTGAACGATATCCTGTCGAGGATCGTCGGCGGCCCCGTGACGATCGCCTGGCTTTCCGATCCGACCCTGGCGCTGATCGCGGTGATGGTCGCCGACATCTGGCAATGGACGCCGCTGATGTTCCTCATCCTGCTTGCCGGCCTGGTCGGCGTGCCGGAAGACCAGATGAAGGCGGCGACGCTGCTCGGCGCCAATGCGTGGCAGCGCTTCACCACCATCGTGCTGCCGAAGATGAAAACGATCATCATCATCGCCCTGGCGATAAGGGTGATCGAGAACTTCAAGATCTTCGACACGCTCTACATCATGACCGGCGGCGGCCCCGGCGTCGCCACCGAGACGATCTCCGTCTACATCTACAAGGTCACCACTCAGGACCTGATCTGGGGCTATGTGGCGGCGATCGCTCTCGCCATCCTGATCGTGCTTTCGATCGTCGCGGTCTACGCCATGAAGCGCATGGCCAAGGGCCGAGAGGTGCCGGTATGAGCGCGATCCACCTCAAGAACCTCACCAAGAGCTTCGGCGACTTCGCCGCGCTGAAGACGATGGACCTCGAAATCGCCGATGGCGAGTTCATGGCGCTGCTCGGACCCTCGGGCTGTGGCAAGTCGACGACGATGAACATGATCGCCGGCATGGAAGAGCCGACCAGTGGAAAAATCCTGTTCGGCGAACGCGACATGGCCGGCGTGCCGATGGGACGGCGCGGCGTCGGCTTCGTGTTCCAGAACTACGCCATCTTCACCCATATGACGGTGCGCCAGAACCTCGCCTACGGACCGAAGATGCGCGGCGCCGCCAAGGCCGAGATCGACCGCCGCGTTGGCGCCATCGCCGAGATGCTGCAGCTCTCGCCGCTGCTCGACCGCAAGGCTGACCGGCTTTCGGTCAACATCCTGCAGCGCGTGGCGATCGGCCGCTCGGCGATCATGGAGCCAGCGATCTTCCTGCTCGACGAGCCGCTCTCCAATGTCGACGCGGCCTTCCGCGCGGTGATGCGCACGGAGCTGAAGCAACTGCAGCGCCAGTTCAGGCAGACGATGGTCTATGTCACGCACGACCAGCTCGAAGCGATGACCATGGCCGATCGCATCGCGGTAATGGATCATGGCGTGCTGCAGCAAGTCGGCACGCCGCTCGAGGTCTACAACAACCCAGCCAATGTCTTCGTCGCCCGCTTCATCGGCGCTCCAGGCATGAACCTGCTCAAGGGCAGGCCCGCCGAAAGCGATCGCGGGCTGGTCGTGGATCTGGGACCGCTCGGCGTCACACCGCCCTTGCCGGATGAGCTCGCTCCGGCCGGGAGAGCTGCGCGCGGCGACGTCCTCTACGGTTTCCGGCCGGAGCAGGTGACGCTTGCCGAGCGCGGGCTCTCGATGCCGGTAAGCTTCGTCGAGCGGATTGGCGCGCGCACCATCGTCCATCTCGGCGAAGGCGAAAGCGCGGTGAAGGCGGTGTTCGAGAACGATGTCGGATTATCGGTCGGGCAGATAGCGGTCGTCGCGCCGCCAGCCTCGTCGGTGCGCGTCTTCGACGCCGCCACCGGTCTTGCAGTGAAGGCGGGCTGAGCCATGGCCGATATCGTTTTCCGCAATGTCACCAAACGCTACGGCAGCACGCTTGCTGTGGACGATGCTTCCTTCACCGTCAACGACAACGAGTTCTTCTGCTTCTTCGGGCCGCCGCTGTCCGGCAAGTCGACAATCCTGCGCCTGGTGCTCGGGCTGGAAGCGCCGGATCAGGGCGAGATCCTGATCGGCGGCAAGCCGGTCAACAGCGTCTCGCCGGCCGAGCGCAACGTCGCGATGGTGTTCCAGAACCTGGCGCTGTTTCCGCATATGAGCGCGCGCGACAATGTGCGCTTCCCGCTGGTCGAGCGGAAGGTCGCGGAAGCCGAGATCGAAAAGCGGCTGGCCGACGTCGCCGCCAAGCTGCATATCGGCCATATCCTGCACAAGCCGCCGGCGCAGCTCTCCGGCGGGGAGCGGCAGCGCGTGGCGATCGCGCGCGCCCTGGTGCGCGACCCGGTAGCGTATCTGATGGACGATCCAATCTCGGCGCTTGACGCGCGGCTGCGCGAGGAGACGCGCGTCGAGCTGAAACGCATCCAGCGCGAGCTCGGCAAGACGCTGATCTATGTCACGCATGACCAGGAGGAGGCGATGTCGGTCGCCGACCGCATTGCGATCCTGGAGAACGGCCGCATCCGGCAGATCGGCGCGCCGGCCGAAATCTACGACCGGCCGGCAAGCGCCTATGTGGCGCGCATGCTCGGTTCGCCGATGATGAACATCCTGCCGTCGGTGCGCGGTACGGGCGGGATCGAGGCCGCCGAAGGAACGATCCGCATCGCCGATGCCGAGGCGCCGGCCGAGGCGATCGAGATCGGGCTCAGGCCGGAGGACATCAAGGTCCGGCCCTGGACAGACAACGGGACGGCGGAAGGCCGCCCGGCGCGGGTGTTCGAGGTCGAGCCGCTCGGCGGCTACACCGTGGTGACTTTAGCCGCCGGGCAGGCGCGACTCAGGGCGCTGCTGCGCGGTCAGCCTGACATCAGGCCGGATGCTATGGTGGCGATATCCTGCGAGCCGGCCAAAGTGCACTATTTCGGCCAGGACGGGGGCGCGCTTTGACGGCGGCCGTAAGCACTGAATTTCGGGAGGAAGAGATGGCAGAAAAAGGCTTCGAGCCGGACGTCAAGGTTCGCACCAGGGACTACAGGATCGGTTGCGTCGGCGCCGGCATGATCATGGCCGAGTGCCATCTGGCGGCCTACAAGGAAGCAGGCTTTCCGGTGGTGGCGATCGCCTCGCGCACCAAGGCGAATGCTCAGAAGGTCGCCACCCGCTGGGGCATTCCGACCGTTCACGACACGCCGGAACAACTGATCGAGGATCAGAACGTCGACATCATCGACCTCGCCTTTCCGCCGGACCAGCAGCCGGCGCTGATCAGGCACGCGTTGAAACAGAAGCACATCAAGGCGATCCTGGCGCAAAAGCCGCTGGCGCTGTCGGTCGAGGAAGCCGTCAAGCTGCGCGACGAGGCGGCTAAGTCCGGCAAGATCCTCTCGGTCAACCAGAACATGCGTTACGACCAGTCGATGCGCGTCTTGAAGCAGATCATCGACAGCGGCGTGCTCGGCGACATCGTCTTCGCGCAGATCGACATGCACGCGATCCCGCACTGGCAGACCTTCCTTCAGGGCTACGACCGGCTGACGCTCGCCAATATGAGCGTGCATCACCTCGACGTGCTGCGCTTCCTGTTCGGCGATCCGGACGAGATCACCACGCTGACGCGCAAGGACCCGCGCACCCATTTCGACCATTCCGATGGTATCACCGTCTCGACGCTGCGTTTCCCGTCGGGCGTGCTTGCGGTCTCGCTCGAAGACGTCTGGTCCGGCCCGCGGCAGGACGGTTATCACGACGATCAGCACATCAACTGGCGCGTCGACGGCACCAAGGGCGTCGCCAAGGGCACGATCGGCTGGCCGACGGGCGCGGCCTCGACGCTGACCTACGCTTCGGCCGAGACGACCGGCGGCGAATGGGTGAGCCCGAGCTGGGAGACGATGTGGTTCCCGCATGCCTTCATCGGCGTCATGGAGCAGCTCCAGCACGCGGTGAAGACCGGCACGCCGCCGGCGCTCTCCGTCGCCGACAACGTCAAGACCATGGCGCTGGTCGAGGCAGGCTACCGCTCGATGGCGGCCGGCCGAACGGTCAGGCTCTCCGAAATCCCGACAAACTGAATCAACTGAATCGCTTACAAGGAGGAACTCACATCATGATGCAGGCAGGCATTTTCACGGGCTACTTCCCGTACGGCCTCGAGGAGACGGCGACGAAGATCCGCGGTCTCGGTTTCAACACGGTGCAGCTCGACCTGCACTTCAAGGACATCGACCTCTCGGCCGGCCAGATCACCAAGGACAAGGCAAAGAAGGTGCGCGACACCTTCCGCGAGCACAACCTGCCGATCTGCTGCGTGTCGGGCTATACGAACATCATCCATCCCGACAAGGCGGAGCGCGAGAAGCGCGTCGGCTATCTCAAGGAGATCATCCGCAACGCGCGCCATTTCGGCTCGCCTTACGTGATCTCGGAGACCGGCACCTACAACACCGAGTCCGACTGGGTGCATCACCCCAAGAACAAGACCGAGGAAGGTTTTGAGGAGTGCCGCAAGGTGATCGCCGACCTCGCCCAGACGGCTTACGACCACGGCGCGGTGTTCCTGCTCGAGACCTATGTCAACAACGTCGTCGGCTCGGTCGAGGAGACGGTGAAGATGTTCGCGCAGGTTGACCATCCTGGCCTCGGCCTGCTGATGGACCCGACCAACTATTTCGAGACCCACAATATCGACCGGATGGACCAGATCCTGAACCAGGTCTTCGACACGCTGACCGACAAGATCCGGATTGCCCACGCCAAGGACGTCAAGCGTTCTGGCGACGACAAGTCGGAAAAGCATGCCGATATCGGCGACGCCGACGCGATGGAAAGCCACACCTTCCGCGGTGTCGGCGAGATCGAGCTGCCGGCGCCGGGCCTCGGCTCGCTGAACTACGATCTCTACCTCCAGCGTCTGGCCGAGAAGCATCCGAACATCGCGATGATCATCGAGCATCTGTCGGAAGACGACGTGCCGCGCGCCAAGAAATTCCTCGACGGGAAGTTCCGCGCCAACGGTCTCTAAAGGTCATGCGGGCGCCGTCTTTCGGACGGCCCCCGCGGCTTGGACGAAGCAACGTGGAGGAAACGAGATGTTGAAATTTGGATTGAAACTGGCGGCCGCGGCGGCCGTATTCGCCGGCGTCGCCTTCGGCTCGGCCGCGCAGGCCGCGGATGGCCAGAAGACGTTCTACCTGTTGTCGCATGGCGGCCCGTCGGACGCGTTCTGGATCGACTGGAACGCCGGCGCGACCAAGGCCTGCGAACAGCTCAAGGTCACCTGCAAGATCTCCTTCAGCGGCGGCGACATGGCGGCGCAGAAAGAGGCCTTCAACTCGGCGCTGGCCGCCAAGCCGGACGGCATCGCCACCACTTCGGCGCAGCCCGGGCTGTGGACCGAGGAAGTGAAGGCGGCGAAGGCCGCCGGCATCCCGATCGTGTTCTTCAACACGGACGACCGGGCGACCGGCCGCCAGGCCTATGTCGGCGCCGACCTCAAGGAAGCCGGTGCCATCTGGGCGAAGTATCTCGTCGACCACAAGATGGTGAAGCAGGGCGACAAGGTGTTCCTGCCGGTCGAGGTTCCCGGCGCCAGCTACCAGCAGCTCGAGACCGAGGGCATCGCCAGCGTCTTCGATCCGCTCGGCATCAAATATGACGTGGTCGATTGCGGCACCGACCCGGCCGGCATCATCGCCAAGATGACCGACTATATGGTCGCCAACAATCCACCGGCGATCATCGCGCTCGGCGATTCCGTGGCGGCCAGCGTCAAGCGGGTGTTCGACGGCGCAGGCATTCCGGCCGGCAAGATCCCGGTCGTCGGCTGGGGCAATTCCAAGGAGACGGCGCAAGCGGTCAAGGACGGCTTCGTCAACGCCGCCGCCTGGCAGTATCCTTCGGCGCAGGGCTTCATGCCGGTCGCGCTGCTTGGCCTGGCGGCTTCGGGCGAGCCGATCGGCTACGACATCCACACGTTCGGCCTCTACGACGCCTCCAGCGTCGACCCGATCCTGAAGCTCTACGACAAGAAGTAAGGGAATCGGGGCCCGCCGTTCCAGC
>NZ_JAIUIM010000028.1:0-90312 GCF_020165615.1 Mesorhizobium sp. BH1-1-5 | reverse complement strand
CTCCCGACGACCAGCCCCCGCCGCCTGACGACCAGCCGCCACCACTCGACGAAGAGGATCGCCGGCCGGGTTCGAAGGTCATGCCGAGCCAGCGGTAGCGGCCGGGTCCGATCTTCTGGCCGAAGATCGGCGGCAGCACCGTCATCGCGATGCCGCCGAAGAAGATCAGCGCCCAGATGGTGATGAAGATGGCGAAGAACAGATCGTCGGAGTTGAACGGCGCCTGCTCGTTGCGCTTGCCGCGCGCCTCCAGTTCCTCCGGATTGCCCTCCAGCACCATGATCATGTCGTCGACGGCCTTGGTGATGCCGCCGGAGAAATCGCCGGCGCGGAAAGCCGGCACCATGTCGTTCTCGATGATCAGCTTGGTGTGCAGGTCGGTCAGCGTGCCCTCAAGCCCATAGCCGACCTCGATGCGCATCTTGCGGTCGCTGGGCGCCACCAGCAGCAGCACGCCGTTGTTTTCCTTGGCCTGGCCGAGCTTCCAGAAGCGGAACAGCCGGTTGGCGTAGGGTTCGATCTCCTCGCCGCCGAGGCTGGGAATGGTGGCGACGACGATCTGGTCGGAGCCTTTGGTCTCGAAATCGGCGAGCTTCTGCGTCAGCGCCGCGCGCGTGCCGGCATCGATGATGCCGGCATTGTCGACCACGCGGCCGGTCAGCGCGGGGAGATCGGCGGCGAGGACGGCGAGGGGGAGGAGGAAGAGGGCGGCAAGAAGGCCAAGGAAGGAGAGGCAGGCGCGAGGCACCCCCCTCTGGCCTGCCGGCCATCGCCCCCGCAAGGGGGGAGATTGACCGCTTCCTTGCCGGACTCCTCCTTCAGACGCCGAAAATTGGCGAAAACGCGGATGACGTCCGATCTCCCCCCTTGCGGGGGAGATGTCCGGCAGGACAGAGGGGGGTGTGAAGGAACTCAAGGCCTGCAAGCTCGATCAAATCTCAGCCGGGGCCGCTCAACCGCCCTGCTTGGTGCTCGTGCCGAAATCGACCTTCGGCACCTGCATCTTGTCTTCGTCGACGGTGAAGTTGGCGAAGGGCCCGTTGCCGCGGAACCAGAAGGTCGCCCACAGCACGGACGGGAAAGTCTTCAGCGTCAGATTGTAGTCCCTGACCGCCTGGATGTAGTCGCGCCGCGCTACGGCGATGCGGTTCTCGGTGCCTTCAAGCTGCGCCTGCAGCGCCAGGAAGTTCTGGTTGGCCTTGAGGTCGGGATAGGCTTCCGACACCGCGATCAGCCGCGACAGCGCGCTGGTCAGCCCGGCCTGGGCATCCTGGAACTTCTTCAGCGCATCGGGATCCTTCAGCGTCTCGGGCGTCACCGTGATCTGCGTTGCCTTGGCGCGCGCCTCGACCACCGCATCGAGCGTGTCCTTTTCATGCGAGGCATAGCCCTTCACCGTCTCGACCAGGTTCGGGATCAGGTCGGAACGGCGCTGATACTGGTTGAGCACCTCGCTCCAGGCCGCATGCGCGTTTTCTTCCGCTGTCGGAATGGTGTTGTAGCCGCAGCCGGCAAGCAGCGGCAGCACGAAAGCCATCATCAGGAAGGCAGGCAGGGCGCGGAAGGGGGAGGGTAGTGAGAGGCGCTCGGTAATCATGATTGGTCCCTCGACAGAAGTTGCATGCGAAGCATTACCACAATCCACGCGTAAGAAAATGTCCGGGTCATGACGCCGGCTCCGGCTCAGCCGCGAACCACTGTGAATAGCAGCGCGAACAGGCTAAGCTGCGGGCAGGAAAGGGCAATTGCCATGGCAGAGCGCCGGGACGACGAGACCGAATCACGCCGCATCCTCGAACGCGTGGCGCAGGAGACGGCGCCAGGCGGCGCATCGTTCATCGCCCGCGCGGCAAAGGACGCACGCGACCATGTCACCGCCGCCGACACCGATCGCGCCGATCCCATCGAATATTGGGGAACCCGCATTGGCCGAACGCTCGGCTTCGTCATTGCCATTGGGCTATTGGCCTGGCTGGTGTATGCCGCCACGCGTGGCTCTTTGTTTTGACGCAATTCCGGACGGAAGGGCTAACGGCGAAGTCGCCGAGCCTGACCGCTATACACTTTCGCTGGAATTGCTCTAGGAATCGAATCTCATGAGCGCAGAAAGAACCGACGCGCCGCGCGCGGTCATCGTCATCTCCAGCCATGTCGCCCGCGGCTCGGTCGGCAACCGCGCCGCCGTCTTCGCGCTGGAGACGCTGGGTTTCCCGGTCTGGGCGGTGCCTACCGTCATCCTGCCCTGGCACCCGGGCCACAGCCGGGCCACGCGCATCGTGCCGCCGCTCGACCAGTTCAAGGCGCTGATGGCCGATCTCGAACGGGCGCCCTGGCTGGGCGAGGTCAGGGCCGTGCTGTCGGGCTATCTCGGTGAGGCGGGCCAGGCAGAGGCCGTCGCCTCGCTGGTCGCGGCCGTCAAGGAGAAGACGCCGAACGCGCTTTACATCTGCGACCCGGTGATGGGCGATTCCGGCGGGCTTTACGTGCCCGAGCCGACAGCCGTCGCCATGCGCGACAAATTGATGCCGATCGCGGATATCGCGACGCCCAACCGCTATGAGCTGGAATGGATGGCGGGCGCGCCGCTGCCCGACATCAAGGCGGTGACGGCGGCAGCCCTTCATGCCGGGCCTTCGACCATGCTGGTGACCTCGGCGCCCGCGATGATGGCCGGCGGCACCGGCAATTTCCTACTCGACGGCAGCCAGGCGCTGCTCGCCGAGCACCGCTTGATCGAGAGGCCGCCGAACGGTCTCGGCGACCTGACGGCAGCCGTCTACCTAGCGCGCGTCCTTTCCGGGCAGCCGCCGGTCAAGGCGCTGCAATCGACCACCGCCGCCGTCTACGAGATCCTCGCCCGCACCGCCAAGCGCGGCGGCGACGAGCTGCAGCTCGAAACCGACGCGCAGAGCCTGTCGCATCCCATGGCCATGGTGCAGCTGCGCCATCTTCTGCATCCTGGGCGGGACAAGCGGGCGTGAAACCAGCCGGCCAGGCGCTGGCCGGCGTCGACGGCTGCAAGGCCGGCTGGATCGCCGTCCATCGCGAAGCGCACGCCGCGCCATCGGTTTCGGTCTTTCCGAGCTTCCAGGCGCTGCTCGGCGCGCTGCCCAATGCCACCATCGCCGTCGACATGCCGATCGGCCTGCCGGAGTTCTCGGGCAAGGGCGGACGCGGGCCGGAAGCTCTGGTGCGGCCGCTGCTTAAGGCGCGGCAATCGAGCGTGTTCGCCATCCCTTCGCGGGCAGCGCTCTATGCCGACACCAGCGACTTCACCACAATCGAGGCCTGGTATGCGGCGCACCGGCGGGCGAGCGCGGTGGCCTTGGCAACCTCGGATCCGCCGCGCGGTGTTTCAATCCAGGCGTTCGGCATTTTTTCGAAGATCCGCGAGATCGATCAGCTGTTGATCGCGCGGCCCGAACTGCGTGGCCAGGTCTTCGAATCGCATCCTGAAGTGGCATTCCGCCGGCTGAATGGCGGCACGGCGATGGAGCTGCCGAAGAAGATCAAGGGGTCGGTCAATCCGGCCGGCATGGAGGAGCGCAAGGCGCTGCTTTGCCGGCATGGCTACGAAAGAGCTTTTCTCGATCAGGCGCCGCCACGCGGCGCGGCGAGCGACGACTTCCTCGACGCGGCGGCGATGATGCTGATCGCCGGGCGGATCGCCAACGGCGCGGCGTCGCCTTCGCCCGATCCGCCGCCGACCGACCGTTTCGGCATTCCAATCGCCATCTGGGCATAGTCAAGCCAGGTTAGAGCCGGATGATTTCAGGTCGATTCGACCTGAAACCATCCGGCTCCAAATCAAAGAGATAGAGCATGATGTCGCCCGAAACCGCTTCACATTTTTCGGCATCATGCTCGTCGCATCGCGATTGCGACCGGGTGATCAGCAATTCGGCATTGCCCGCGACCGGCTTTTGCCGTTAGAGCCTTTTTCGATCGCAACGAGCTGCCGCCTCCAACCCCCGGAAAGGCTCTAGCCGCCCATGCCCCATCTCCCCGAACATCTGCTGAACGGCTATCGGAACTTCATGAGTGGCCGCTATCCCGCCGAAAGCGGACGCTACCGCTCGCTGGCGCGGGAGGGTCAAGCGCCGGAGACGATGATCGTCGCCTGCTGCGATTCGCGCTCCGCCCCGGAAGCGATCTTCGATGCCGGCCCGGGAGAGCTTTTCGTGCTGCGCAATGTCGGCAATCTGGTGCCGCCCTATGAGCCGGACGGCGAGTTCCATTCGACCTCGGCCGCGCTCGAATTCGCCGTGCAGAGCCTCAAGGTGAAGAACATCGTGGTGATGGGCCACGGCCGCTGCGGCGGCATCCGCGCCGCGCTCGACACCAACTCGGCGCCGCTGTCGCCCGGTGACTTCATCGGCAAATGGATGAGCCTGATCGCGCCGGCCGCCGAGACCGTGGCCGCCAGCACGATGATGACGGCAACCGAGCGCCAGACGGCGCTGGAGCGTATTTCCGTCCGCTATTCCATCGCCAATCTGCGGACCTTTCCCTGCGTTTCGATCCTTGAGGGCAAGGGCAGGCTCGCGCTGCACGGCGCCTGGTTCGACATTTCGACCGGGGAGCTTTGGGTGATGAACAAGGAAACCGGCGATTTCGAGCGGCCCGAGCTTTAACGGAGGGGTGATGCAGCGGAGCTTGTGGAGGTTCCTTCTGGCGGCGGCGCTGCTCATGTCCACGCTCGTCCGTGCCAGCGCCGATGACGGCGCCATCATCGACCGCTGGTACTCGGCGCTGCTGGTCGCCGACCGCACCGAATTGTCCGACCTGCTTTCCGATGACGTGCGCATGAAGCTCGACGACATCGGCGTCGTCCAGAGCAAGCAGGATTTCATCGCCTCGATCGACGAATGGCAGGGCGCGGTCGCGGGCGCGGCGATCCGTCATCGCATCGAAAAGAGCGAGAAGGGTGAGACCACGGTGCTCGCCTGCTACGATTTTCCCAGCAACGACACGCTGATGCGCGAGACCTTCATCGTTGCCGGCAACCGCATCGTCGCCAGCACCCAGACGGCGGTGGCGCAGGACTGCAGCGGTTATTAGTGTTTTGCATGGCAGGTCGCATGCGTCGGCGGTTGGCCGAAACGCCCGTCTCTTTGTCATCCACCGGCGGAGCAAGGAGCGAAGCGACGCGGCGCAGACCCGAGGATCCATTCCGTGACTTCGGCCGTAGGTTGCAGCGGAGCAGAGTTCTGCACCGTTAGCGACGTTTCAATGTAACGGAATGGATCCCAGGGTCTACGCGACGCCGCTTCGCGGCTGCTCCGCCCTAGGATGACGAGGTTCGGAAGGCTTCAGCCAATCTCCAGCGTTTGCGATTAACCAGCGCGTTTCACCATTTCACGGAAAACGGCGAACCGCCCTATGCCTTGAATGCTCTAAGGCGGATCCCGGGGCGACCTGAGTTGCGCGATGCGCGGCATCGCCCTACATCCGGACAGCCCGCCCGCTCTCAATTCACCGAACTCCCCGATTGGATCTGCCTATGTCAAAAACCGTCGACCTCGCCGCCCATCCGCTGACCGTTTGGCAGGGGCCGCTCGGCCTGCCGGATTTCTCGCGCATCGGCGACGATGATTTCGGTCCGGTCTTCGACGCGGCGCTTGCGGCGCACCAGGCCGAGATCGACGCCATCGCCGGCAACAGCGAGGCACCGACGGTTCCCAACACGCTGGCAGCGCTGGAGTTGGCGGGCGAGCCGCTCGACCATGTCTCGTCGATCTTCTGGTGCCGCGCCGGCGCCCACACCAACGACGCGATCCAGGCGATGGAGCGCGAGGTTTCGCCGAAGATGTCACGGCATTTCTCGGCGATCTCGATGAACGAGAAGCTGTTTGCCCGCATCGACGACCTCTACCAGCGGCGCGACAGCCTGAAGCTCGATGCCGAGACGCTGCGCGTGCTGGAGAAGACCTGGAAGGGCTTTGTGCGGTCGGGTGCGAAACTGGACGCGGACGGCAAGAAGCGGCTCGCGGCGATCAATGAGGAACTCTCCTCGCTCGGTACCAAATTCGGCCAGAACGTGCTGGCCGACGAGCGCGACTGGGCGCTGTTCCTCGACGAGGCCGATCTTGCCGGCCTGCCCGATTTCCTGAAGAGCGCCATGGCCGAAGCGGCCGAGATGCGCGGCCAGAAGGGCCGCTATGCGGTGACGCTGTCGCGCTCGATCTACGAGCCGTTCTCGACTTTTTCCGAGCGCCGTGACCTGCGTGAGATCGCCTTCCACGCCTTCACGATGCGCGGCCAGAATGGCGGAACCACCGACAATACCGACGTGGTTCGGGACATGCTGAAGCTGCGCGCCGAGAAGGCAAAACTTCTGGGCTACGACTCTTTCGCGGCGCTGAAGCTCGACGACACGATGGCCAAGACCCCGAAGGCCGTGCACGACCTGCTCGATCCGGTCTGGGAAAAGGCGCTTGAGAAGGCGGCTGCCGACCAGAAGGAGCTGGAGCGGCTGGCCGCCGAGGCCGGCAGCAACGAGAAGTTCGCCGCCTGGGACTGGCGCTTCTACCAGGAGAAGCTGCGCGCCGAGAAATTCGCCTTCGACGAGGCGGAACTGAAGCCATATCTGCAGCTCGAACGCGTCATCGAGGCCTGCTTCGATGTGGCGACGAAACTGTTCGGCATCACCTTCGAGGAAAAGAAGGGCATCGCCGCCTGGCATCCCGATGCGCGTGTCTTCGTGGTGAAAAATGCCGACGGCAGCGAGCGCGGCCTGTTCCTGGCCGACTATTTCGCGCGGCCCTCAAAACGCTCAGGCGCCTGGATGAGCGCGCTTAAATCCGGCTACAAGCTCGGGCCGGGCGCCAAGCCGGTCATCTACAACATCATGAACTTCGCCAAGCCGCCGGCCGGCGAGGCAGCGCTGCTGTCGGTCGACGAGGCAAAGACGCTGTTCCACGAGTTCGGCCACGCGCTGCACGGCATGCTGACCGACGTCACCTGGCCGTCGGTTTCCGGCACGTCGGTCAGCCGCGACTTTGTCGAGCTGCCCTCGCAGCTCTACGAGCATTGGCTGACGGTGCCGGCGGTGCTGGAAAAGCATGCGCTGCACGTCAAGACCGGCAAGCCGATGCCGAAGGCGCTGCTCGACAAGATGCTCGCCGCCCGCACCTTCGGCGCCGGCTTCGCGACCGTCGAGTTCACCGCCTCGGCGCTGATCGACATGGCCTATCATGCGCGGCCGGACGCCCCTGCCGAGCCGCTTCGCTACGAGGCCGAAACGCTCGAGAAGCTGCATATGCCGGACACGATCGCGATGCGCCACCGCACCCCGCATTTCGGCCACGTCTTCGCCGGCGACGGATACTCAGCCGGCTATTATTCCTACATGTGGTCGGAAGTGCTCGACGCCGATGCTTTCGCCGCTTTCGAGGAGACGGGCGATGCCTTCAATCCGGAGCTGGCCGAACGGCTGAGGAAGAACATCTATGCCGCCGGCGGCTCGAAGGATCCGGAGGAGCTTTACACGGCGTTCCGCGGCAAGATGCCTTCGCCGGAAGCGATGATGGTGAAGCGCGGGCTGGTGTAGCGCCGGCAAATCTCCCCCCTCGAGGGGGAGATGGCCGCAAAGCGGCCAGAGGGGGTTCTCGCGTGTGGAGCGCCGGCCTCCTTCCTTGCCGCCGCGGGGGCGTCGCGGCAGTTGAGGCGACCCCTCTGTCGCCTTCGGCGACATCTCCCCCTCAAGGGGGGAGATTACCCGCGCCACGGATCAGCCACCCGTGGCCATATCGGCCGCGTCAGCTTCCGATAATTCGTCTTCGCCGGATTGCTCGGATAGGAACTCGGCGCCGCGACATAGATGATTTCCGCCGCGATCGGCGCGAAGCCGGCGTAGAAATGGTTGGTCGACTTGATCAGGAGGACGTCTTTCGACAGCGGATCGATGCCGATGTTGGAGAAGACATCCGGCTCGAAGGTCTGGGTGCGGTTCGTGTTCAAGATGACGTCGACCTCGGTGCCTTCGATGCGCACCACCGCTGACGGTCCCAATGTCACCCGGCTCGGCCCGAAACTCTGCCAACCTTCGCTGACTGCCTTCAGCACCGTGACACGCGCATCGATCGGCTCGCCGGCCTGAGGGCCGGCCTTGCCACCGAAGCGCAGGTCGATGACCGCGCCCTCGCCGGCCGCATGGCAGAAGGTCACGGCGATCGGGTCCCAGATCGTGGCCACGCCGACCTTGTTCACGCCGCGCTCGAGCAGCTCGCGCAGCACGATCGTGCCGTCGCCCGGCACGCCGCCGCCGGGATTGTCCCATATGTCGGCGATGACCACCGGCTTCTCCTTGCGCGTCGCCCGCACGGCAAGCGCTTGATCGATGCCGGCGGAGGCCGACAGCATCGTCATCGCCGTCTTCTCGCGCATGGCGTAAAGCTCGCGCCCGAGCTTTTCCGCCAGCGCATCGCCTTTCGCCTTGTCGTTGTCGGTGACGACCAGGATGCGGGTGCCCATTTCCGGCACGTCGGCGGCCATGAAACCGTGGATGACCGAGACCGACAGCACGCCGTCCTTGCCGTGCAGCGCCTTGATCCTGTCGACGAAGGAGCGCATCGGCTCGCGGCTGGTCGGCAGCACCTGGATCATGCGGCAGTCGAAGGTCGAGATCACCGGCTTGATCTCGCCGCGCGCCGCGGCAAGGCCGAGCTCGACGACATGCTCGCCGCGCTCGTAGAAATCGGTGTGCGGGAATTCGAGGAAATAGGCCATGACATCGCAGGCCGCGACCCGCTTCGGTGTCAGGTGGCTGTGCGGATCGAATTCCGAGGCGATCACGACCTTGGGGCCGACGATGGCGCGGACGCGCTCCAGCAGATCCCCTTCGCAATCGTCATAGCCTTGCGCCACCATGGCGCCGTGCAATCCCAGGATCACCGCATCGACCGGCAAGGCGGCCTCGAGCTGGTCGAGGATCTCGTCGCGCAGCGCCTCGTAGGTCTGCCGCTGCACCAGGCCGCCGGGCTCGGCCCAGGTGGCGGTGCCCTCGATCACGGTCAGATTCTCGTCTGCCGAACGCCTGCGCAGCGCCACGATCGGCGAGGAGCAAAGCGTCGGCGTCTCCGGATGTTTTCCGGGGCCGGCATAAAACGCCATCTCGAACGAGGCCCGGTCGGTCGGCACCGGCGAGAAGGTGTTGGTTTCCGTCGCCAGCGAGGCGGTGAAGATGCGCATGAACGCTCCGTAAGGACTCTTTGTTTTCGCAATTCGGGACGGAAAACCGCTGCACACTTTTCCTGGAATTGCTGGGATTGTTATTTAACGGCTCCGAGCGCCAGTCCGCGCACCAGATAGCGCTGCAGCCAGATGAAGAGGATCGCGACCGGCAGGGTCGCCAGCAGCGTGGCTGCCATGACATGGTGCCATTCGATCGTATAGCGGCCGGCGACCAGCGAGAAAACCTGGATCGGCAGTGTGTAGCTTTCCTGGCTGCGCAGCATGGTGAGCGCGACGACGAATTCGTTCCAGGCATTGATGAAGGTGAAGATCGCCGTCACCGCGATCGCCGGCAGGCAGAGCGGCAGGAAGACTTTGCGCAAAGTCAGCCAACGGCCGGCGCCTTCCATCCAGGCCGCCTCCTCGAGGTCGCGCGGGATGGTGTCGAAATAGCTCTGCAGCATCCACACCGTGAAGGCGACGTTGAAGGCCATGTAGATGAAACCGAGCGCGGTGGTGCTCTCGACCAGCCCCCAGGCGGCCATCAGCCTGAACAGGCCGAGCACCAGCACGATCGGCGAGATCATCTGCGAGATCAAAAGGAACTGGCGGAACGCGCCATAGCCCGCAAAACGGAAGCGCGACATGGCGTAGGCCGCCGGCACCGAGATCAGGATCGCGCCGATCGTCGCCAGCGCCGAAACATAGAGCGAGTTGAGCAGCGCCCGGCCAAAACCGGTCGCCACCCACATGTCCGAAAAATTCGACCAGCGGAATTCGCTCGGCCACCAGGTCGGCGTCAGCACCTCGGTGCGCGGCTTGACGGCGGTGAGGAACATGACGGCGAAGGGGAAGATCGTCACCACGATCAACGGGGCCAGCAGCAGCCAGGCGATGACGGTGCGTTTGAGCTTGCTGTTCATGCGCGCTGCTCCCGCATGGCGAGGCGCACATAGATCATGGTGAAGACGAGCAGGATCGCGAACATCACCAGCGACACGGCGGATGCCTCGCCCAGTTTGCCGATGCGGAAGGCGAGCTTGTAGAGATGCGTCACCAGAATGTCGGTCGAGTTCGCCGGCCCGCCCTGCGTCATCACCCAGATGATCGGGAAGGAGTTGAAGACGTAGATGGTGTTGAGCACGATCGCGATGTTGATGAAGGGTTTCAGGAGCGGAAAGGTGATCTCGCGGAACTGCTGCATGGGCGTCGCGCCCTCGAGCGCGGCCGCCTCATAGAGATCGTCGGGGATCGAGGAGAGGCCGCCGAGGAAGATCGTGGTGGTGAAGGGCACCGTCACCAATATGCCGATCAGCACCTGCATCGGGAAGGCGGTCTCGGCGCTGGCCAGCCACTGGATGTTCTGGCTGATCAGGCCAAGCTTCATCAGCGCCGAATTCAGCATGCCGCTTTCGCCGTTGAGCGCCCAGCGCCAGACCACCGCGGTCATGGTCAGCGACACCGCCCAGGGCAGCATGATGATGACGCGGGCGAGGCCACGGCCATAAAAATCCATGTTGAGGATCATTGCCACCGGGATCGACAGGAGCAACGCGCCGCCGACGACCAGCACGGTCCACAGCCCGGTGCGCCAGAGTGCCGCGACGAAATCCGGGTCGGCGAACAACTCGGTGAAATTGGCGAAGCCGGTGAAGCCGCGCAACTGGCCGAAGCGGCTGACATCATGCGTCGAGATCTGCACCAGGTCCCAGACCGGCCAGAAGATCACCACAGCCGCCAGGAGCAGGCTGGGCAGCGTCAGCAGATAGGGCAGGATCCGGCTTTGCATCGGCTGGATGGCACCGTGTTGCGGTGGATGGGACTTGCGGACGAGTTTTCGCCGATTTGCCGGCTTGGCTCAATCCGGCTGCGGCTTGTCCGGCGCGAAACCGCCATGCGCTTTCCGGATTGCCGATACCGGGAAAGGGGTGGCGCGCTCCGACGGGGTGGAGCGCGCCACGGGCGCAGGGAGATACGCCCTTATTTCTTCTTCAGCACGGCGTCGGCCTTGGCTGCCGCGTCCTTCAAGGCGTCTTCCGGCTTGGCGCTGCCGAGATAGATCTTCTGCATGGCATCCGAGGTGATCTGGGCGATCTCTTCCCAGCCCGGGATGACCGGCGCGAAGCGGGCGTCGGGCAGCAGCGCGGTGAAGGCGGCGAGGTCGGCGTTGTTGACGTAATAGTCCATCTTCGCCTCTTCCTTGTTCACCGGCAGGAAGCCTTCGCCTTGCGTGAACTTGGCGCGCTGCTCCTTGGTGAACAGGAAGTCGAGCAGCTTCCAGGCCTCGTCCTTGTTCTTGGAGTTCTTGAACATGATGATCGAATCGGTGACGCCATAGGTGCCGCGCGCGCCGGTCGGGCCGGCGGGGATGGCGGCGACGCCGTATTTCAGGTTCGGCGCTTCTTCCTTGATCTGGTTCGACAGGAAGGGCGCGGTGATCATCATGCCGACCTTGCCCTGCTTGAACAGGTTCTGCACGTCCTCGCGGTTGTTGGAGGTGACGCCCGGTTCCGTCAGGCCCTCGTCGATCATCGACTTGTAGAGCTTGGCGGCTTCGAGCGCGCCGGGCGTGCTCAGGCCGGAGGTGCCGTCCTTGTTGAGGATCTCGGTGCCCTGCGACCACATCGCATAGTAGTAGTAGACGTCGGTCTCGATCTCCTTGCCCTGCAGGCCGAAGCCGAAGGCGCCAATGGCCTTGATCTTGCGGGCGTCTTCCTGCAGCTCGGTCCAGGTTGCCGGCGGCTTGGCGATGCCGGCTTTCTCGAACAGTTCCTTGTTGTAATACATGGCGCGCGCCGAGGCTGCGATCGGCAGGCCGTAGGTCTTGCCGTCCATGATCGAGGGTTGCAGGAAGGTGTCGATGAAGCGGTCCTTGAACTCGGGCTTGATGTAGCTGTCGAGCGGCTCGGCGACGTCCTGCTGGACGAAGTCGATCAGCCAGCGCGTGCCGATGATCGACAGGTCCGCATTGGTGCCGGCGGTGATGTCGGTGGTGAGCTTCTGCAAGAGCACATCCCACGGCACCACTTCATACTTGATCGTGATGCCGGGATTGGCCGCCTCGAATTCCTTCTTCACTTCCTCGAAATAGGGGCCGGTCTTGGCGCTGTATTCGGCGACGGTGACGCGCACCTCGCCGGCATCGGCAGGTGCCGCAAAAGCCAGCATGCTCATTCCGGCCAACAGGCCGGCAGTCCATTTCGCAAGGCTCATCTGATCTCTCCCATTGATGCACGTTGGCGCCTGGCCCTTATGGGCGCAGGATTTATGTGACTTTCCTACATTATCCATCATTTCACGCCATGCAAGCGGATTATCATGTTGCTTAATTACATTTGCTTGGCTAGCCTGCCGGCTTAGAATGAGGGACGGAGGAGCGGGCAAGGTGGGTTCGAAAGCCGAGTTCGAAGGCAAGACTGTTGTCGTCACCGGCGCCGGCGGCGGCCTTGGTTCGGCGATCGTCGAGCTCATGGCCGGGCGCGGCGCGCGCGTCGTCGGCTGCGACCAGTCGACGGAGGCGCTGGCCAGCCCGCATATCGCCTCGCGCCACGTCTTCAACCTGCTCGACCGGGCGTCGATCGAGGCGGCGATCCCCGCTTTGCTCGACAGGGACGGCGTTCCCGACATCCTGATCAACAATGCCGGCTGGACACGCGCCGAGACGTTGAAGGCGCTGACGACGGAGAAGATCGAACAGGAGCTCGACCTCAATCTGACCGGCGTGATGACATTCGCCGATCCGTTGATCAAGGCGATGGCGGGGCGCGGTTCGGGCAGCGTCGTCTTCATCTCTTCGGTCAATGCCATCGCGCATTTCGGCAATCCGGCCTATGCCGCGGCCAAGGCCGGCATCAACGCCTACGCCAAATCGATCGCCGTCGAGCTTGGCCGCAGCGGATTGCGCGCCAATGTCGTCTGCCCAGGCTCGATCCGCACCGCCGCCTGGGACCATCGCCTGGCCAAGGACCCCGAGATCCTCGGCCGGCTACAGCGGCTCTATCCGCTCGGCCGCATCGTCAATGCATTGGAAGTGGCGGAGGCGGTGGCTTTCCTTGCCTCGGAGCGCGCTTCCGGCATAACTGGCGCTGTTGTGCCCGTGGATGCCGGGCTGACAGCCGGCTACCTGCCTTTCATCGACGACATATTGGGAGCGTGACCATGACCGACGTCCAGTTCCGCAACCTGTCGAAATCCTTCGGCCAGCACAAAATCCTCGAGGACATTAACCTCGACATCAAAAGCGGCGAGTTCGTCGTGCTGGTAGGCCCGTCCGGCTGCGGCAAGTCCACCTTGCTGCGCATGCTCGCCGGGCTGGAGATGATCACCTCCGGCGATCTCGTCATCGGCGGCGCCCGCGCCAACGAGCTGCCGCCGCAGAAGCGCAACATCGCCATGGTGTTCCAGTCCTACGCGCTGTTCCCGCATCTGAAGGCCGCCGAGAATATCGGCTTCGGCCCGAAGATCCGCGGCGAGAGCCGCGCCGCGATCGACGACAAGGTCAAGAAGGCGTCGGGCGTGCTCAACCTCTTCTCCTATCTCGACCGCTACCCGAGGGAATTGTCAGGCGGCCAGCGCCAGCGCGTCGCCATGGGCCGCGCCATCGTGCGCGAGCCTTCGGTGTTCCTGTTCGACGAGCCGCTTTCCAATCTCGACGCGCAGCTGCGCGTGCAGATGCGCACCGAGATCAAGGCGCTGCACCAGCGGCTGAAATCGACCATCGTCTACGTCACCCACGACCAGATCGAGGCGATGACCATGGCCGACCGCATCGTGGTGATGGACCGCGGCCGCATCCAGCAGGTCGGGCAGCCGCTGGAGCTCTATGACCGGCCGGCCAACAAATTCGTCGCCGGTTTCATCGGCTCGCCTTCGATGAGTTTTGTCTCGGGCGCGCTGAAGACCGCCGACAGCAGATCCTGGTTCGAGACCAGCAGCGGCGGCCGCCTGGCGCTCGCCGGCAAGGCCGCACCCGGCAGCGATACGGTCGAGATCGGTATCCGGCCCGAGCATTTCGTGGTCGGCGCTGGCGACGATGCCATCGCCATCAAGGTCGACGTCGTCGAGCCGACCGGTTCGGAAACGCATGTCTATGGCTCAGTCGGCGACGACACGGTGCGCGCCGTGTTCCGCGACCGGGTGCAGGTAAAGCCCGGCGACCGGCTGCCGGTGAGCGTCGACCCGCGCAACATCCACCTGTTCGACAAGGCGACGGGCCTGCCGCTCTGAGATGATGAGATGAAGAGCCCGGCCGACATCATCACCCGCCTGCAATTGATGTCGCAGGACGGCACCAAGTCGGACCGCCGACTGGCTGGTCTCGTGCTTTCCGATCTCGATTTCGCCTCCAAGGCCGCCATTTCGGAGATCGCCGCGCGCGTCGGCGTCAGCGAGCCGACCGTCACCCGCTTCTGCCGCAATCTCGGCTGCGAGGGACTGCGCGATTTCAAGTTCTACCTGGCGCAGGCGATCGCCATCGGCGGCCAGTATCTGTCGCCGGAGCCGCTCAGCCGCGACGCGCGCGAGCAGCGCATTGCGTCGGCCATCACCGAGGCGGCGATCGCCGCCATCCAGCGCGCCAGCGAAAATCTCGACATGACGACGCTGATGGATGTCGCCGCCCGGATTGCAAGCTCCGGCAATGTGCTCTGCATCGGCTCCGGCGGCATTTCCTCGATGATGGCGACCGAGATGCAGAACCGGCTGTTCCGGCTCGGGCTGTCGGCGCTCGCCCAGATCGACGGCCAGCTGCAGCGCATGTATGCCGCCGTCGCCACGCCGGAAACGACGTTGGTCGCCTTCTCGGTGTCGGGCTATGCGCGCTCGGTGATCGAGGCGGTCGAGGTCGCGCAGCAATATGGCGCCGCGACCGTCGCCATCACCGCGCCGGATTCAGCCCTGGCCAAGGTCGCCGACACGGTCATCCTTCTGCAGTCCGTCGAGGACGGCAACATCTACAAGCCGACCTCGTCGCGCTACGCGCTGCTCGCCATCCTCGACATGATCGCCACCACGGTGGCGGAATCGCGCGGGCCGAAAGTGCTGGAGAACCTGCGCCGCATCAAGCAGAGCGTGAACACGCTGAAGGTCGACGATCCGAAGCTGCCGCTGGGGGATTGAGAGATTTTGAAGACTCACCCTCACCCGGATTGCCAACCGAATTGCGAAGAGCAATTCGGGACAATCCGACCTCTCCCCGAGGGGAGAGGAGCAGGTTGGCGCCGGCGCCAACCTTCCTCTTCTCCCCCGGGGGGAGAAGGTGGCCGCGTAGCGGCCGGGTGAGGGGGCGCCGCCAGCGTTATTTGCTGAGCGTCTGAATCCGCTTCACCAACTCAGCCCCATCCCCCACGACCCGCAGCGTCTTCAGCCGCGAGGTGCCGCCGACGACCACCGAAACGGCAGACGCCGACACACCCAGCGCCTTGGCCATCATCCGTTCCAGCGCCGTATTGGCGGCGCCGTTCTCCGGCACGGCGCGCACGCGGGCTTTAAGGTGACTGCGTCCGTCGTCGGTGGTCTCGACGCCGTCGATCCGGTCGAGCGCCGCATTCGGCGTCAGCCGCACGAAGAGGTCGATGCCGTTCTCGCGCAGCCGGAACGACGCGCTCATCAGCCGCCGGTCACGACCCAGGACCAGACGGTGGTGACCAGGAACTGCCGGATGAAGAAAAGGATCAGCAGCAGGATGATCGGCGAAATGTCGATGCCGCCAAGATCGGGCATGAAGCGGCGTATCGGCCGCAATGCCGGCTCGGTCAGCCGATAGAGCATGTTGCCAATGGTGCCGACGAACTGGTTGCGCGAGTTGACGACATTGAAGGCGTAGAGCCAGGAAAAGATCGCCGAGGCGATGATGATCCACCAGTAGATATCAAGCGCCATGACGATGGTCTGAATAAGGGCGATCATGCCGGTCTCCAAATTGTCGCCGACATGTAGCCATTGCCAGGCGTGCGGGCAAGGCCCGCGGGCTTGGCGAGTGGGCAAGGCCCGCCGGCTGGGCGCATGGCGTCAGGCCATCGTTTCGCCTTGACATCAAACGGCCGCGACCGATACAAGCCGATCCGCTGGAACGGGGCTGTAGCTCAGCTGGGAGAGCGCATCGTTCGCAATGATGAGGTCAGGGGTTCGATCCCCCTCAGCTCCACCAGCCAGCACAAGCCTTTACTTCTCGTCGGCTTTTGCCTCCCCGCTCGCCATTTCGTGACCGCTTGATTTCGGGCCGCGTGCTTGGAACCAATGGCGGGGCAAGACGGTTCAGCTATACTTTTGAAGCTGATATGCCCCGGCCGGCTGGGTAAGCGGCGATGCTTGAGGAGTTTCCCACCATGCAGATTTCGTCCAGGTTCCGTTCCGTCGCGGTCGCGGCAATCGCCGCCGCGGGCGTGAGCATCGCCAGCGCCGCGCATGCCGACAGCGGCACGATCCGCTTTTCCGTCTACAAGGCGGCCTTCTTCATCGGCGGCTCCGGCGGCGAGGGCACGCTGACCTTCCACGGCAAACGCTATCCGATCTCGGTTGGCGGCGTCTCGGGCGGCTTCGCCTTCGGCGCGTCCAAGACCTATTTCCAGGGCAGGGTGCGCCACATCCGCCGCGCCAGCGATGTGACGGGCGTCTACGGCGCGGCCGGCGGCGGCGGCGCGCTGGGCAGAGGCGCACAGGTGATCGTCATGAGCAATGACAAGGGCGCCCAGCTCGAGCTCACCGGCCGGCAGGTCGGCCTGCAGGTCAACGCCGATCTCAGCGGCATCAGCATCGCGCTGAAGAGGTAGGAGCGGCACGACGCAGGGGCACAGCGCCAGTACTCGCCATAAACCAGGATGCGGGGCAGAGGTGTCCCGGTTGCGGTAGGCAGCTTCGCTCCTGGGCGGCTCAGTCGATTCCGCTTACCTGGAGACTGCCGGCGCGCTGGAGCGGTGTTGGCGCGCGTAAGCCACGCAGGCGTCCACCGTGCTGACACACAGCGCATCGCGGCTGTTCGGCAGGTTATTGTCGCCGGCATAGGCCACCTCTGCGACATGGCCGTCCAGCATGCGTATCTGCGTATTGCAATAGCCGCCGGGAGCGACATTGACCGACCCGCCGACAGCAGGAATTGCACCCACTGCCATCGTCGGCACCGCGATACTGAGATTGCCGCGTTGCACGGTGCGCTGGTAGGTCCAGATCTGACCGGATGAACCCACATCGGCCGTTGCGCTCGGAAAGCCTGCGCCCATGCGAATGTCGGCTTCGCTCAGTCCGACCAACTCCTTGCGGGCCGCGGCAGCGGTGACGTCCTCCTTCGCGAGCCGCGACGTATCGTCGGGGATGACACAGGATGGGAATGCCTGCCGCAAGAAGGGCAAGTTTTCGAATGCGCGAAGATGTCATGCCGCCGATTGGAGTTGCGTGTCGCCCGGCCTGCCCGATTGGCTACTTAGGCAATCGAGCGGCAGCGTCAACCCGCAAAGCCACTCACGAAAATGTTGTGATGGGGCGCTCACACCACCCGCAGATAGCTCGTCATGCCCGTCTTCTGATGCTCGATGATATGGCAATGCAGCAGCCAGTCGCCGGGATTGTCGGCGACGAAGCCGAGCTGGACCTTCTCATTGGGCTGGACCAGATAGGTGTCGGAGACCAGCGGCTGGACGACCCTGGTCGATGACGACAGGACCTTGAAGCTCATGCCGTGCAAATGGATCGGGTGCGCGTGCGGGGTGAGGTTCTCCATATCGATGATGTAGCTTCGGCCGAGCTTCAGCTCGGCGAGCGGCGCGGTCAGGTCGGGCGTGTCGCCGGGCCACGGCACCTTGTTGATCGCCCAGAAACTGTAGCCGAGCGAGCCGCAGATGCTGTCGGCCGCGACGTTTTCCGCCGTGGCGCTGAGCGCCAGCGGAATGTGCTTGGCGCTGCCAAGGTCCACCTCCGCCACGGGATTGGGTTCGAGTGGGCCGAGATCGCGCAGATCGCGCCTGAGCGATTTGCCGACCGAGCGCAGCGTCGCCAGGATCTTGGGCTTGGTGCCCCTGACGTCGCGCAGGCTGACGATCGCGCCTTCCTCGTCGGGCATGCGGATGGCAAGCTCCAGCCGCTGGCCGGGTCCCAGCTGCAGGGCATCCGGCGTGAACCGTTGCGGCACCGGGTTGCCGTCAAGCGCGATGACCGTCGCCTCGGCGCCGTCGACGCGGAAGGCATAGATGCGGGTGACGTCGGTGATGGCCACCCTAAGCCGCACCAGCCCGCCGGCCGGCGCGTCGAATTGGGGCTGGTCGAGCCAGTTGGCGGTGCGCACCGTGCCGAAGGTGCCGGCCTTGGCCGCGTCGCGCGGCCTGAACGGCTCGATGAACTGGCCATCGTCGCCGAGCCGCCAGTCGCGCAGGTTGACAACCATCTCGACATCGAAGACCGGATCGTTCGGGTTCTCGACCACGATCACGCCGGTCAGGCCGTGGCCCATCTGGATCAGCGTGTTGCAATGCGGGTGGTACCAGAACGTGCCGGCGTCGGGCGGCGAAAACGCGTAGTCGAAACGGTCACCCTGATAGACATAGGGCTGCACCAGGAACGGCACGCCGTCCATCTTGTTGGGGACGCGGATGCCATGCCAGTGGATGGTCGTCGGATCGTCAATGCCGTTGATCAACCGGGCGGCGAACGGCTCGCCCTTCCTCATCCTGACCACCGGCGGCATGCCGGCCTCACCATAGGTCAGCACATTCTTCGTCGGCGCACCGTCCATCAACTGCGCCTCGGTGCTCGCCGTCTTCAGGATCAGCGGCTCCGGCTTCGGCGCCGCCCAGCCGGCAAACTTGCCGGCGGCCGAGAGGCCGATGCCGGCCGCGCCCGTGGCCGCGGCGCCCTGCAGGAGTTTGCGGCGTGTAAGGGCCGGCATTGGAATCCCGAAACAGATGAGTGGCTGCCCCGGGCTTTATCATCATTCGGGCGTATCCCGAAACGGACAGATCGCCGCCCCGCGGGCCAAATCAAATCTCAAGCTGAATGGAGGTCCGTATCAGTCCGCGATGGCGGCGAGATGTCCGCCGCCGAAATCCTTGAGGACCAGTTTCGGCACGCTTTCGCCGATCCGCCGGGTCGAGCTTGGAATTTCGCGGTCGAGGCGGGCAAAGCGCGGCCGGCGCCGCGATGGATCGGGAACCGGCACCGCCTCGATCAGCCGCCGCGTGTAGGGATGGCGCGGGTTGGAAAAGACCTGGTCGCGGCTGCCGATCTCGACGATCTGGCCGAGATACATGACGGCGACGCGGTCCGAGATGTTCTCGACCACGGCCATGTCATGCGAGATGAACAGATAGGCGACGCCGAACTCGCGCTGCAGCTCCTTCAGGAGATCGAGCACCCGCGCTTGCACCGAGACGTCGAGCGCCGACACGCTCTCGTCGGCGATGATCAGCTTCGGCTTGAGCGCCAGCGCGCGGGCGATGCAGATACGCTGGCGTTGGCCGCCGGAGAATTCATGCGGATAGAGCTCCATCTGTGCCGCCGAGAGGCCGACCCGCTCGAACAAGGCAGCCACCTGGCTCCGGCGCTCCTGCCTTGAGCCGATGCCGTGGATGAGCAGCGGCTCGGCCACCAGATCGCCGACGCGCATGCGCGGGTCGAGCGAGGCATACGGATCCTGGAAGACCATCTGCACGTCGCGCCGCACGGCCTTGCGCGCGTCGCCGCCAAGCCCGGAGAGCTCGCGGCCGCCGATCTTCACCGCGCCGGTATAGGGCACGAGGCCGGCAAGCGCCTTGGCGGTGGTGGACTTGCCGCAACCGGATTCGCCGACCAGCGCCAGCGTCTCGTTGGGCGCGATCGAGAAGCTGACGCCCTCGACCGCGTGCACCCGCCGGTTGACGCGGCCGAAGAAACCGCCACGCAGATCGAAGCGGACATGGAGATCGTTCACGACCGCCACCTTGTCCCGCGTTGCCGGATCGGGCTCGGCGGAAGCGCGCCGCCCCACGCCAGAGCCGATGCGTGGAACCGCCGCGAGGAGCTCCTGCGTGTAGGCCGCCTGCGGCCTGGTGAAGATATCGGCGGTCGTGCCTTCCTCGACCATGCGGCCATTGCGCATGACGATGACGCGATCGGCCATTTCGGCGACGACGCCCATGTCGTGGGTGATCAGGATGACGCTGGTGCCGTGCTGGCGCTGCAGGTCGCGCAGCAGCTCCAGCACCTCGCCCTGGACCGTCACGTCGAGCGCCGTCGTCGGCTCGTCGGCGATCAGCACGTCGGGCTCGAGCGCCAGCGCCATGGCGATCATGACCCGCTGGCGCATGCCGCCCGACAATTCGTGCGGAAACTGTTTCAGCCGGCTTTCGGCCTCGGAAATGCGAACCGCCTTCAGCGCCTCGACGGCGCGCCGCTGCGCCTCGGCGTGGGAAAGGCCGGTATGCGCCTCGATCGATTCGGTGAGCTGCCGGCCGATCGACAGCACCGGATTGAGCGAGGTCATCGGCTCCTGGAAGATCATGGCGATGCGGTCGCCGCGAATGCCGCGCATGCGCCGCTCGTCGAGCGCCGTCAGCTCGACGGCGCTGCCATCCTTGTCGAAGAGCCGGATCGTGCCCGCCGAGATGCGGCCGGCCGGCTGCGGCAGGAGCCGCATGATCGCCAGCGCCGTCATCGATTTGCCGGAACCGGACTCGCCGGCGATGCACAGCGTCTCACCGCGTCCGAGCGACAGCGACAGGCCGGATACCACTTCGCGTTCGCCGTCCTCGCCGCGCACGCCGACGCTAAGGCCGGTGATTTCGAGCACCGGCCCCGCGGCCGCCTTTGCGGCGGCGTCAGCGTGTTCGTCGACCACGCCTGCGCTCATTCGAAGACGCAGCGCGGGAAGTAGAACGACACCACCCAGTTCGGCATGTCGACGATCTCGCTGATCCTGAGATCGCCGCAGACCGAGACCAGCATGTAGGCATCGACCGGGTCGAGCTTGTAGCGGCCGGCAAGCAGGTCGACCATCTGGCTGACGGCATCCCTGGCCCCGGTCATCAGGTCGGGCCCGATGCCCGTCGTCACCTCATAGCCCTTGGCATCGAGATGCCGCGTCACCGGGCCCGGCGTGGTGAAACGCGGCGTCTTCAGCCGCGCGTCCTTCACCAGGTCGAGCTTGAGCACGACGTCCATCGGGCTTTCGATCGCCGTGCCGCAGACCTCGCCGTCGCCCTGCGCGGCATGGGTGTCGCCGACCGAAAACAGCGCGCCCGACACCTCCACCGGCAGATAGAGCGTGGTGCCGGCGGCAAGGTCGCGGATGTCGAGATTGCCGCCGACACGCCGCGGCGGCACCACGGAGTGGTGGCCCATCTCAGCCGGCGCGTTGCCGATGGTACCGGCGAACGGCTTCAGCGGAACGCGCGCGTTCTTGCCGAACAGCGCCGGCTCGAGCGAGGCGGCGTCGTATTTCCAGATGTTGAGCGCCGGTTCCTTGAAGTCGTCGGCAAGCAGGCCGAAGCCCGGGATGTTCGCCGTCCAGCCGAAGCCGGACGGTTTGAACATCTCGATCGTCACCTTAAGCGCGTCACCCGGCTCGGCGCCCTCGACGAAGATCGGTCCGGTCACCGGATTGACCTTGGCGAAGTCGAGCTTGGCGGCGTCGGCGACCGTGCTGTCGGGTTTGAGCTGGCCACCCGACGAATCCAAGCACTGGAACTCGATGGTCGAACCGGGCGCCACCCGCTCGACCGGGGCAAAGGAATTGTCCCAGCCGAAATGGTGATGGCGCCCGTGGATGGTGTAATCGCAGTTACTGCACATCTTTCACATACACATTGTCGTAGTTGATCGGGATATGGACCGGGTCGACATAGAGATTGTCGGCGCCGCCCATACGGGCTGACTTCAGCGTGAAGCGCTGTTCGTTGAAGACCGGCGCCCAGGGCGCGTCCTCCATGATCTTGTCGTAGATCGCGCTCCACATCTTCTCGCGATCGGCGGACTTGGCCGGATCGACGACGGAATCCGCCTCGGCGGCCTTGGCGTCGAGGTCCTTATTGCAATACCACGACCAGTTCCAGCCGCCCGGCACCGCGCCGGCGCAGCCGAGGATCGGGCCGTAGAAATTGGAGGGATCCGGGAAGTCGGCGATCCAGGCCATACCGCCCGACCAGATCATCGGCGCGCCGGCCTTGTCGCCGCCGGCGGCAATGACATTGGCCTGCGCGAGCGACTGGATGCTGGCCTTGATGCCGATTGCCGCCAGGTCCTGCTGGATCGCCTGGGCGATGCGCGGATTGGGATCGGTGTTCATGGCGAAGAGCTGCGTCTCGAAGCCGTCGGGATGGCCGGCCTCGGCAAGCAGGGCCTTGGCCTTGGCGACGTCATAGGCGTAGCCCTTGAACGCCTTGTCATAGCCGGGCATCGAGGGCGGCAGCGGCTGGTTGGCCGGCACCGCGCGGTTGTTGATCATCTGGACGATGCGGTCCTTGTTGATCGCCATGTTGACGGCCTGGCGCACCTTGACGTTGTCGAAGGGCGCCATGGTGGTGTTCATGGTGATGTAGCCGGTGTGCAGTTGTCCGCCCACCACGACGCGCGCCTTCTGCTCGGGATCGCTCATCACCTCCTGGAACTTGGCCGGCGGAATGCCGTCGCCGGGCACGTCGATCTCGCCCTTCTGCAGGCGCAGCAGCGCCACGATCGGCTCTTGGCCGATCTCGAAGGTGATCTTGTCGAGATGCGGCAGGCCCTTGTGCCAGTAGTCGGCATTGCGCTCGAAGACGATGCGTTGGCCAAGCGTCCACTCGGCGAGCTTGAAGGCGCCGGTGCCGACCGGATGCTTGCCGAAGTCGGCGCCGTATTTCTCGACCTCCTCCTTCGGCACGACATGCGAGAAGTTGATCGCCATGACATGCAGGAAGGTGGCGTCCGGCCGGACCAGCTCGAACTTGATCGTGTAGGGATCGACCACGGTGACGCCGGAGAGGCTCTGTGCCTTGCCGGCGGCGACATCGTCATAGCCCTTGATCGAGCCGAAGAAACCCGCGCCCGGGCTCTGCGTCTTCGGGTTGGTGACGCGGTCGAGCGAATATTTGACGTCGTCCGCGGTCATCTCGCGGCCGTTGTGGAACTTGACGCCATGGCGCAGCTTGAAGGTGAAGGTCTTGCCGTCCGGCGAGATCTCGTAGCTCTCGGCGAGGTCGGGCTTGAGCTTGGTGGTGCCCGGCTCATAGTCCATCAACCCGTCGAACAGGCTCTTGATCATCGACCAGTTCTGCCAGTCGTAGCCGATCGCCGGATCGAGCGTGGCGACGTCGTCCTTGTAGGTGATGGTGATGGCGCCGCCCTGCTTGATGTTCGGGTCGACCGCGTCGTCGGCGCGCGCACTTGCCATGCCGAGCATCAGCGCAAGCGCCGACGCCGCCACGGTGGATGCCAGAAATCGTCTCATGTCAGTGTTCCCTTTCTCTGGTTGTTGTCGTTGTCATCTCAGTTTGATGCGGGGGTCGATGAAGGGCGCGATGATGTCGGCCAGCAGGTTGCCGAGCACGATGGCGAAGGCTGAGACCAGGGTGACGCCCATGATGATCGGGATGTCGACGCGCTGGATGGCCTGCCAGGCGAGCTGGCCGATGCCGGGCCAGCCGAACACGCTTTCGACCACCACGATGCCGCCCATGAAGACGCCGACGTCGATGCCGATCATGGCGACGACCGGCAGGATGGCGTTGGGCAGCGCATGGCGAAACAGGATGGCGCCGCGCGCCAGGCCCTTGGCGCGGGCGGTGCGCATATAGTCCTGGCGCAGCACGTCGATCATCGACGAGCGCATCATGCGCGCGTACCAGCCGGCGCCGAGTATGCCCATAGTCAGCGAGGGCAGCACGAGGTGGCGCCAGCTGCCGTAGCCGCCGATCGGGAACCAGCCGAGCCGGACGGCGAAGACGTAGAGCAGGAGCAGGCCGACGACGAATTGCGGCGCCGAGACGCCGACGAAGGAGGCGACCATCAAGGTCTGGTCGGTGGCGGTGCCGCGCCTGACGGCGGCGATCAGCCCCATGGTGAGGCCGATCGCCAGCTCGCACAGGATGGCGCCGACCATCAAAAGCAGGCTCGCCGGCAGACGCGAGACGATGAGCTCGGTGACTTCCGAGCGCTGGATATAGGAGCGGCCGAGATCGCCGCCGAGCAGCCTTGCAAGATAGTGCCAGTACTGGACGATGAAGGGCTGGTCGAGGCCGAGCTGGCGGCGGATGTTCTCCACCGTTTCGGGCGTGGCGCTGCGCCCGGCGATCTGGCGCACCGGGTCCGCGGGGAGCAGATAGAGCAGCGCGAAGGTGATCAGCGAGACGCCGAGCAGGATGAGCAGCGACTGGATCAGCCGGCGGCCGAGATAGGCGATCATGACCGGCCCTCCATCATTCCCGGCCTCTTTGCGTCGGATCGAGGATGTCGCGCAGCGCGTCGCCGATCAGGTTGAAGGCCAGCGCCAGCGCCAGGATCGCGGCGCCCGGGAAGAACACCAACCAGGGCGCCGCCTGGAAATAGGTCTGGTTTTCGAAGATGATGTTGCCCCAGGAGGCCGTCGGCGGCTGCACGCCGATGCCGAGATAGCTGAGCGTGGCTTCGAGCAGCACCGTGGTCGAGATGCCGAGCGTGCCCCAGACGATGATGGTCGGCAGGAGATGCGGCAGGATGTGGCGGATAAGAATCCGCGGCGCGCTCGCCCCTATCGTGCGCTCGGCATCGATGAACTCGCGCTCCGACAGCGACGAGGTTTCGGTGTAGATGACGCGCGCGGTCTGCACCCAATTGACCAGGGCGATGACCATGGCGACGATCCAGAGGCTCGGCTCGAACACCGCTGCCAGGCAGATAGCCAAAAGCAGCGCCGGGAAGGCCATCATCAGGTCGGTGAAGCGCATCAGCGCGCTGCCGATCCAGCCGCGGAAATAGCCCGCGGTGACGCCGACCAGAGTACCGATGAAAAGCGCCACGCCATTGGCGACGATGCCGATGATCAGCGAGGTGCGGGCGCCGAACAGGATACGGGTCAGCAGGTCGCGGCCGAGCAGGTCGGTGCCCAGCCAGAACTTGGCGTTCGGCGGCAGCGGCGAGCCTTCGAGCGTCAGGCCGTCGAACATCTGCTCGTTGGGATCGTAGCCGGTCAGCCATGGCGCGAGGATGGCGCCGGCGAGCACGAGGGCGACGATGATCAGCCCGAGCAGCGCCAGCGGCCGCCTGACCAGCCGGCGCCAGACGCCGGCGCGCGGCTTTGCCGGTATCCGGACCGCCGGAAGGTCAGGCGCGATGGGATTGGTCATCGCCGTCCTCTGCTTGCGTCATCGCCACGATGCGCTGGGCCGCTTCCTCGACGCTGATCTGCCAGCTCATCGCAAGCGATCTGAGCTGCGCGTAGGCGCGGTCGTCGTCGCTGCCTTTCGACAGGGCCGCGACGGCGCGCACGATGGTCTGGCGCTCGCCGACCCGCTGGCGCAGCGACGCGATCTCGCCGGCAAGCCGTTTTCGCGCCTCGAAACTTTGCCGGGCGATGAGCAGCGCGCTGTAGACGCCGGCGGTGCCTACCGGTTTCAGCAATTGCGCATCGGCGTTGTGCGACAGCGCCCATTCGATGCGGCCCGGCGCCTCCGAGCCGATCAGCGCCACCAGCGGCATCGGCGCCTCGCCGGGTTTCCACGGGAACTGCTCGTCGAAGCCGAGATCGGCGTCGAAGAAGACGAAGTCCGCCGCGAGCGCTTCCGCCGGCAGATGCGGCCAGCACTCGACCGCCTCGAGGCCGATCGCCGACAATTGCCGGGTGATCGCCTGCACGGTGGTGTGCGGACGATGCAGCACGAAGGCCTTGGCGCCGCCGAGATTGGGGATGCGCGCGGCGCGGCTCACGACACCACCCTGAGCCGCGGACGGCCGAAGACCTTGGCCGGATCGTAGCGCGAAAGATAGGGATCGGGCGCCACTTCCTCCTCGCGGCTCACCACCTCGAAGAAGCCGTCGGCGATGCGCCCGATGAGCACCGGCAGGGTCGCGTGCTGGGTGTGCGGATCGATGGCGATCGGCCCGAGGCGGGTCGCGAAGCGGCGCTCGGCGAAGGCTTTCGAGAATTCCGCGGGACCGGCATCGGGATCGCCGGAAAGCACGTCCGCCATCACTTGCACGGAAGCATAGGCGGAGGCCTCGAAGGACGAGGCGAAGGCGGCCGGGCGAGGCGCGAAATAGGGTCCGGCCGACAGATGGCCCTTGCCGGTTTCGCCGATCGCGGGCAGCTCACCCTCGGTGAGGTTGCAGGAAATCACCGGGCAGGTGTCGGGCCTGAAGGCCGCATCCTCTCGTCCCAGGTCGCGATAGGCGGCGAGGAAGGCATAGGACGAGGTGCCGATCAGGTTGTTGAGGATGAAATTCGGCCGCGTGACGCGGATTTCGTGGATGAGGCGCGAAACGTCGGTCTCGCCGATGCGCAGATAGCGTTCGCTGAGCACCTTGCCGCCGGCATCGGCGATCAGGTCGCGCGCGACGCGGTTCATCTCCCAGCCCCATATGTAGTTCGAGCCGAGCAGGAAGCCGTTGGCGCCGAAACGCGGCGCGACATGGGCCATCAACGGCACCAGATGCTGGTTGGGGCAGGCATGCATGTAGACGACATGCTCGTTGGCCTCGAAGCCTTCGTACGGGCAGGCATACCAAAGCATGCCGCCCGCCTTCTCCAGCACGGGGATCGTCTCCTTGCGGCTCCAGGAGGTGATGCAGCCGATCACATGGCGGGCGCTGCTGGTGCGGAAGATGTCCTCGCAGAGCGTCGCGTAACGGTCGGCGTTGCTTTGCGGATCGCGCTCGACCGGAACGAGCTCGATGCTCTGGGCGCGGTCGGCGCTGATGTCGGCGATCGCCCGCATCGCGCCCAGCCGGCAGGCGTCGGAGACGAGCTGATAGCTGCCCGACCGGGAATAGAGGATGCCGATCTCGATGCGTCGTTTCAAGCAAGGCCCCAAAAATGAAAAAGCCTCGCAGCCAGCGCCGGATGGGCGAGGCATACGAGGCATTCTTGCCGCCCGGCGACCAAAGCCGGTATTTTCGCGGACTACCCTATTCCGTACCGTCCACCAGTCAAGCCTGAAAGTTTGAGTGCGCTGCCTAGTCCCGCAGGCTGAAGACGAAGGGCGCGGTGCGGGTGACGCGCGCGCCGAGTTCGGCCGGCGGGGCCGGCACCGAGGCGCCCTGCAACGCGCCGAGCGCCGCGCGGTCGAGGTCGCCGTCGCCCGAGGATCGCGCCAACCGGGCCGAGACCACTCGGCCTGAGGTGTCGACCGTGAAGGTCACGCTCGGCGTACCCTCGGCCCGCCTGGAGCGCGCCGGGCTCGGATAGCGGGTGTGCCGTCTGATCCATGCCGCCAGGCTGGAATTCCATCGCGACGGGCTGACGCTCGAGCGCGGCGCCACATTCGAGGATTGTGGCGCCGCGGCCTTCGCCGCCGCCTTGGCGTCGATGCTGGCGGTGGTCGTCGCCCTGGGTGGCGGCGCCTTTTCCTTCTTCACCCGTTCTCTCGGCTTTTCGACCGGTTTCTTCTCGGCCTTCTTCCTGGGTTCGACCGGCTTCTGCACCTTCACCTCCGCTTCCACCGGCTTCGGCTGCGGCAGCGGAATGACGACGTCAGGGGCGATCGCCTCGATGGGGTCCGGCACGACCTCGTCCAGCGGCTGCTGCTCGCTCAGCGCTGCAATGGCCTGTTCCGCCAGCGCGACCTGCTCGGCTTCCTGCGTATCGTCGGCATCGGATGGCTGTTCGGCTGCGGGCGCGGCCCGTTCCACCGCAGGCGTTGGATCTGTCACCGGTTTTACCTCGACGGGCTTTTCCGTGTCCGCCGCATCCGGCGGCTCCGGCGTCACCGTGTCCAGCATCGCCGCCTCTTCCGGCACGGTCGGCGCGATCACCAGCGGCGCCATCTCGACCGCCAGCGCCGGCGGCGGACCGCCATCCTGCACATCGGCGAAACTCGAGTTCTGCACCGCATAGGCGACCGCCACATGCGCGGCCAGAACGATCGTGGCGGCGCCCGCCCACAGGCCGGCCTCACGCGCGCCGAAGCGCGGCCGGGAAATGCCGGAAAGAGCGGCGACCGTCATGGCGCCGCGCTTCCGCCCGGTGCCGGGGAGGGGGCCGCACCGGCCATGGGCATTCCGGGCGCGGCCTGCCCGCCGGCATCGCCAGCTGTTTCGAGGCCGACCAGCGCGACCTTGAGATAGCCGGCGCGGCGCAGCAGGTTCATCACCTCCATCAGGTCGCCATAGCCGACCGTCTTGTCGGCGCGCAGGAAGATGCGCGTCTGCTTGTCGCCCTTGGTGCGGGCGTCGAGCACCCCGGCAAAGGCCGGACGCGGCACGCCGTCATTGCCGATCGCCAGTGTGAGATCGCTTTTCAAGGTCAGGAACAAAGGCGTCTGCGGCCGCGGCGCCGGCGTCGCCGTCGATCCGGGCAGGTCGACATTGACGTCGACGGTGGCGAGAGGTGCGGCGACCATGAAGATGATCAGGAGCACCAGGATGACGTCGATGAACGGCGTGACGTTGATGTCGTGGCTTTCCTCGAGATCGTCGCCGGCCGTCTCGCGAATGCGCGCCGCCATCGCCGTTACTCCGCCGCCATGGCCGTCGCCGGCGGCACGGTGCGGAAATCGAGGTCGCGGCTCACCAGCCGCTCGACGCCGGCGGAAGCGTCGGCGAGGATCTGCCTGTAGCCAGCTATCGAGCGCGCGAAGACGTTGTAGATGACGACCGCCGGAATGGCCGCGACAAGGCCCATCGCGGTCGCAAGCAGCGCTTCGGCAATACCCGGCGCCACGACGGCGAGGTTGGTGGTCTGCGCCTGCGAGATGCCGATGAAGGCGTTCATAATGCCCCATACGGTGCCGAACAGGCCGACGAAGGGCGCCGTCGAGCCGATGGTGGCGAGCAGACCGGTGCCGCGCGACATGCGCCGGGAGGCCGCCGCCTCGATGCGCGAAAGCCTGGAGGCGACGCGTTCCTTAAGGCCGTCGCCGGAGGCGTGGTCCAGCGCGCCGGCCGAAAGCGCGCGTTCCTCTTCCGCCGCCCGCACCAGAAGCGCGCCCGGACCGCCGCTGTGGCCGAGTTCCCGGCCGGCCTGCATCAGCGTCGCGGCGCTGCCGATCGCATCGGCGGCGCGACGGGCCCTCAGCTTGCCGCCGAACACCTCCAGCGACTTGGCGAGCCAGATCGTCCAGGTGACGAGGGACGCAAAGGCCAGCCCGACCATGACCGCCTTGACGACGATGTCGGCATTCATGAACATGCCCCAGGGCGACAGGTCATGCGGCAGCGCCAGCGAGATGGAGTGCTCTTCGCCCGGAGCCGGCTCGCTGCCCGGTTCCACCGGCGTGGCGACAGGCGCCTGCGCCGCCGGCATTTGCGGAGCCGGAGCGGCCGGTGCTTGCGCTGCCGGCGTCTGCTTGAGTGGGGCCTGCGCGGCGGGCGCCGCCGGTTGCTGCGCCGCCGGCTGTTCCTGCGCCTTGGCGAGGCCAGCCGAAAGAATGAGGGACGCGGCGAGCGCCGCGAAAAGACCGTTTCGGGACAAGGCTCGTCCTCGCTTCATCATTGCACGTAACCGATCGGCTGGCCGGTGACGGGATGCTTGAGCACGCCCATCTCGACGCCGAAAATCTCCTCGAGCACGGGCCCTCGCATGATCTCGTCCGGCGTGCCGCGCCTCAGCAGGCGGCCTTGCTTCAGCGCGATCAGCTCGTCGCAATAGCGCGCCGCCATGTTGGGGTCGTGCAGCACAACGACGACGCACAGGTCGCGCTTGCGGCTGAGCTCCTTGACCAGCGCCAGCACCTCGACCTGATGCGCGATATCGAGCGCCGAGATCGGCTCGTCGAGCAGCATGACGCCGGCATTCTGCGCCACCAGCATGGCAAGCCAGGCGCGCTGCCGCTCGCCACCGGAAAGCTCGTCGACCAGCCGTCGGCGAAGGCGGTCATGTCGGTCAGCGCCAGCGCTTCCTCGACCTGGCCTTTGTCCTGCGAGCCGAAACGGCCGAGCGCGCCGTGCCAGGGATAGCGCCCGAGCGCCGCCAGCTCGCGCACCGTCAGCCCGGTCGCTGCCGGCGTCGTCTGCGGCAGATAGGCCAGCGCGCGCGCCAGCTCGCGCGCGCCCCAGCCGGCAAGCGGACGCTCGGCGAAGCGGATGTCGCCGGAACTCGCCTGCTGCTGGCGTGCCAAAAGCTTGACCAGGGTCGACTTGCCCGAGCCGTTGTGGCCGACAAGCCCGTAGACGCGCGAATGGCGCAGCTCGAGCGAGACCGGACCGAGCAGCGTGCGGCCGTCGACGGCGAAGCGCACGGCGTCGACATGAAAGGCTGTCCCAGCTCCGGCCAACATCCGTCTCCAATGCAGCGGCCCGCCATCCGGGCAGGCGGCCAATGCCGGTTGACTATGAAACATGACTTTCCGAGTCAACTCTAAAGGTGACTGTATCGATCAACAATTCGCAACGGCATTGGGGAAGCGGTGAGGTCTGGACGCCAATGCCGTTGCCGGGCACGATGCGCGGCGTGACCAAATCTTATTTTCGCGCAATTCCGGACAGAAGGTCACGGCGAAGACGCCGAACCTGACCGCTATGCACTTTTCCGGAATCGCGCCAAGGCAGGCGGCCGATGATCAAGGCGATACCCTTCGACTTTCCCTATGACGGCAGGCTGGAGCCGCGGCACACGGCGCTGCTGGCGATCGACCTGCAGGAGGACTTCCTGTCGCCGACGGGCTATTTCGCCAGGAAGGGTTACGATCCGTCGCCGCTGAGGGCCATCCTGCCGGCAGTCAACCGGCTGATTGGGGCGGCCCGCGCCGCCGGCCTCACCATCATTCACACCAGGCAAGGCTATCGCGCCGACATGGCCGACATGACGCCCTATGAGAAATGGCGCCGCAAGCGGGCGGGCCTCGATGGAACCGATGTCCTGCTGCGCTCAGGCCCGGGCTTCCAGATCTCCGCCGACATCGACGTGGCGCCGCAGGACATCATCATCGACAAGACCTGCAACAGCGCCTTCACCTATACGGACCTGGAGCTCGTCCTGCGCTCGCGCGGCGTGACGCATCTGATGTTCACCGGCTGCACGACGGATGTCTGCGTGCACACCACATTGCGCGAGGCCTGCGACCGCAACTTCCAGTGCCTGACGATTTCGGACGCCTGCGCCAGCGGCGACCAATATGCGCACGAAGCGGCGCTGCATATGGTGACGGTCGAGGACGGCGTCTTCGGCGCGCTGGCGGATTCGGAGGCCGTCGTCGCCGCGTTGCGGCAGCTCGCGGTCGCGGCGCGCTGAAGGTTTTTTGGGTTTCATCGAATTTTTTTTCGTCCCACCGTTCCGTTTTCGGTTCCGGCTTCGTCTTGAGGGTCGTAACAGGTGCGAGAGCCGCGACGGCCTCCGCCATCAGGACAAACGGAGCCTAGCCATGTCGACCACAGTGACCCTGATCAACGTCTTCACCGCCAAGCCGGGCAAGCAGCAGGAACTCGCCAAGACGCTTGCCGAAGGCACGAGAAGCTTCTTCAGCAAGCAGCCGGGCTCGCTGTCGTCGTCCGTGGTCGTCGGCGGCGACGGCAGCAAGGTCGCCAATATCTCGCAATGGCGCTCGGCCGACGACATCGCTGCCTTCCGCAGCGATCCCCGCTTCGCCGACTACATGAAGAGCGTCGTCGAGCTGGCCGCCGGCGAGAGCATGATGGGTCACACGACCTATTCCCATACGGGCGGAGTCGAGAACCAGGAGGACGCGTGACCGGTTCGCAGAATCAGTCCGTTGCGGCGGCCGAAACCAGGCTTCGCGCCTTCGAGCGCGAAGCTGCCGGCCTGAGGGCCAAGTTGCACCGCTACGCTTCGCGCATGGTCGGATCGGTCATCGACGGCGAGGACATCGTCCAGGAGGCTTTGGCCAAAGGCTTCGGGGCGATCAGGAATGGCGACATGCCCGACAAGACCGAACCCTGGCTGTTTCGCATCGCGCACAACGCCGCCCTCGATTTCCTGCGCAAGCGCGCCCGCTCGCGGGGGCGTGAAAGCGAGGTCGAGCTCGACACGATCGCCGACGAGAATTCGGCGCTGGACGCGCGCATCGCTACCGAGGCGAGCCTGGCCGAGCTGATGCAGCTGCCGCCGGCGCAAAGATGCGCGGTCGTGCTGAAGGATGTGCTGGGACACAGCCTGGAGGAGATCGGCGAAATCCTCGAAACCTCCGATACGGCGATCAAGGGGGCGCTGCAGCGGGGCCGCGAGAGCCTGAGCAAGCTGGCGGCCGTGCCGCGCATGGCGTCGCCCCGCCCGGCGCTCGACCGGCAGGACATGCGGCGTCTCGGCGACTATGTGGCCGCCTTCAACGCCAGGGACTTCGATGCCTTGCGCGACCTGCTGGCAGAGGACGTCAAGCTGGAGCTGGTCAACCGGCTGCGCGCCGACGGCAAGGAATATGTCGGGAATTATTTCGGCCGCTATGCCGACGAAACGCATTGGCATTTCACGACCGGACTTGTCGAAGACCGGGCCGCCATCCTGGTCACCAGCCCGGAACGTCCGGACGGGCCGCCGCGCTACTTCATCCTCATCGATTGGGAGAACGGCCGGATCGCCGGCATCCGCGACTTCCTGTTCGCGGACTACGTGATGGACGGCCTGGATTACTCCAGCCATGCGGGGAACGTCGAATAGACATTCCCTGGAAAGCACCGACCCGTAGGCGGATTGCCGCCGGATCCGGCCTGCTCAGCCTGCATAGATCTCGGCGACGGGATGGGATGCAAGCATTCCCGGCTGCGGAACCTCGGCCTCGCGTCGCGCCAGCGAATTCGCGACCAGCGTGATCGTCTCGCGCCCGATGCGCGCGATGTTGCCTGGACGGTCGACGCCGCTGATCATGAACTCTTCGATGCCAAGCGCCGCATAGGGCAGCAGCGCCAGGGCAATCCGCGCCGGCGGCCCGGCAAGCTCGACCGCCTTGTGATCCGGGGTGCCGGTCCAGCCGTCCGGGTGAATACGGATCGGCAGCGCGAAGCGCAACCTGCCGGCGCGGCCATGCTCGGCCGCGGCGCCGCGCACGCGCTGCATCAATCGCGCGACCTCGTCCGCGGAGCCGGCTGCCAGCTCGAAGACATCGGCATGCTTGCCGGCGACCTTCAGGGCTGTCCCGGACTGCCCGCCGAGGCGGATGGCGAGGTCGGCGCCATGCGGACCCTTGCGCGGCACGAAGCCGCCCTTGACGCTGTAGAAGGCGCCTTCATGGTCGAAGGGCCTGTCGTTCGACCACAGCCGCTTCAGAAGCACCAGATATTCGTCGATGCGCTGCCACACGACGCTGTGGCCGATCGGCCGCGCCTCGGCGTCGCTGTCTTCCAGCGGCTCGCTCAGCATGCGCAGCGACAGGCGGCCGCCGCTTTTGCGATCGAGCGCCGCGAGCTGCCTTGCCGCCACCGTCGGCTCGATCACGCCGGCCCAATGCGTCAGCACGACTTCGAGCGAACCGGTGCGGTCGAGCGTCTGGGCGGCGATGTCCATGTTGGTGAGCAGCCCGGCCGGATCGTCCACCACCAGCCTGCGGAAACCGGCGTCCTCGATCAGCGACAATTTGGTCGCGGTTTCGGCGAAATCGTAGAAGAAGCTGCCATTGGCAAGCTTGCCTGGAACATGCGTGAACTCGATCGGCATTGCCATCTCCTCCATCACGTTGGCTTGCCCCGCTCCAAAGCCTTCGAACCAAGTCCGAGACGCAGGCGCATGACGACGCCCCGGCGCTCGGCCAGTTTTCCACTCCGGTTACTCAACTCAGATTGTTTGACGGCGGGTCTCGGCCCGCCTTGGATCAGGGGATCAGCCCCAGCACCACCGCGCCGGTGAACACGAACGCAAGCGCGAAGACGAGATAGGCGAAGGTACCGCCATAGGCGGGCCTCCAGCTCTGGTCGGCTGTCAGCCTTTGCCCTTTGCGGGCGGTCTGAGCGTTCTGGATATAGGACATATCGGCCTCCGTCTCGACCATTAATCTATAAAGTTAGTAGACTTTGTCGATTGCTATTTTCGGGCAATTTCTGGAATGAATTTTTTGAAAGAGGACGGATCGTGGTTTTTCATACTCGCAGCGCAGGCGATGCAGCCGATACCGGAACATAGGCGATCTGGCCGAACGGGTTGAAAATCGGCCGTTTTCGCGGCGTTCACAGGCACATTATCCAATCGCTCGAACGGTCTTGGCCGCCTCGCGCATGATGGATAGCATCCGCTTGGGCCGACATGGGCGGCGCTGAAGGAGCAAAAAGAATGGCTGGAAGGCTGGCGGGCAAGGTCGCTATCGTTTCGGGCGGCGCGACAGGCATGGGCGGGGCGGCTTCGGAGTTGTTTGCCGCCGAAGGCGCCAAGGTGGCGATCATCGACCGCAATGGCGAGGCGGCGGGCAAGACTGCCGCGGCGATCCGGGCGCGGGGCCATGTCGCCGAACATTTCGTGGCCGACGTTTCGGACGAGGCGCAGGTCGAAGCGGCGGTGAAAGCAGCGACGGCGAAGCTCGGTCCGGTCACGGTGCTGTTCAACCATGCCGGCACGATCGTCATCAAGCCGTTCCTGGAGACGACGCTGCAGGAATGGGACTGGCTGCATGCCGTCAATGTGCGCTCGATGTTCTTGATGACGCGCGCGGTGCTGCCCGGGATGATCGCCGCGGGCGGCGGCTCGATCGTCTGCACCTCGTCGATCTCGGCGGTGGCGGCGACGCCGAACGAGGTGCTCTACGACACGACCAAAGGCGCCTGCCACATGTTCGCCCGCGCCATCGCGGTGGAATTCCGCGACCGCAACATCCGCTGCAACGCCGTCTGTCCCGGCTTCATCCGCACGCCGCACGGCCTGCGCGAAGTGGCCGATCTCGGCAAGCTCGGCGTCGACGTTTCCGACGCGGCCATGGCCGCGCAGCAGGGCCGCATCGGCGAGCCGGAAGAGGTGGCGAAGGCGGCGCTGTTCCTCGCCAGCGACGAATCGAGCTTCGTCAACGGCGCGCATTTGTTCGTGGACAACGCGTTCACGGCGATCTGAGGCCTTTTCCTCGCCCCACGAAAGTGGGGAGAGGTGGCTCGGCGAAGCCGAGACGGAGAGGGGAGAGGGCTCGACCTTCGCGTACCGGCGAAAATCACCGGCGTCGCAGCCCCCTCTCCGGCCGCTTCGCGGCCATCTCTCCCCACTTTCGTGGGGCGAGGAAATCCTTGCTACCGTTCTTCCCTCCGGAACGGCTTCAGCAGCGCCGATGGCGCGACCGCGTTGCGCGACATGAAGGCCATGGCGACGATAGTGAAGATGAAGGGCAGCATCAGGAAGGCTTCGTAAGGGATGTGGCCGAGGCCGCTGGCCTGCATCCTGAGCTGCAGCGCGTCGACGAAGGCGAAGAGCAGCGCGGCGCCGGCCGAGCGCCACGGATCCCAGCGGCCGAACACGACCAGCGCGATCGCCACCCAGCCGCGGCCCGAGACGACGCCGAAGGTGAAGGCGTTGAACTGCGCCATGGTGAGGAAGGCGCCGGCAAGGCCCATCAGCGCGCCGCCGAGGATCACCGCCTGGAAGCGCGTGGCGATGACGCTGACGCCGGCCGAGTCCGCCGCGCGCGGGTTTTCGCCGACCATGCGCACCGAAAGCCCCCATGGCGTGCGGTAGAGCACGAAAGCGGCAAGCGGGACGGCGACGATCGCCAGATAAACCAGCGTGAACTGGTTGAACACGGCAGGGCCGAGCACCGGTATGTCCGAGAGCAGCGGGATGGGCACCGGCTTGAAGCCGTCGATGCTCGGCGGCACCGATTGCTGGCCGAAGATCAGCCGGTAGAGGAAATAGGCAAGACCCGATGAGAACAAAGTCACGCCGATGCCGCAGACATGCTGGCTGAGGCCCAGCGCCACCGTGAACAGCGCATGCAGCGCGCCCATTAGGGCGCCGGTGAGCACCGCCACCAGAACGCCGAGCCACAGGCTGCCGCTCAGGCTGGCGGCGGTGAAGCCGGCCATGGCGCAGAGCAGCATGATGCCCTCGATGCCGAGATTGAGCACGCCGGCGCGCTCGGAAAACATTTCGCCAAGCGTCGCGAAGGCGAGCGGCGTGGCGATGCGGATGATGGCGGCGAGGAAGCCGACCTGGAAAATCTGCTCGAATACCGCGCTCATGCGGGCGCTCCCACGCGGCGGATGCGGTAGGCGGTGAAGAGCAGCGCCACCAGCATGGCAAGCAAAGCCGTGCCCTGGATGACGTCGCTGAGGAAAGCCGGCACGCCGGTCGCGCGCGACATCGCCTCGGCGCCGGTCATGACGGCGGCCAGGAAGATCGCCGCCGGCACCACGCCGAGCGGGTTGAGCCTGGCGAGCATGGCGACGACGATGCCGGAATAGCCATAGCCCGGCGAGATGTCGCTCATCACCTGGAAGTGCACGCCGCCAACCTCGCCGACGCCGGCCAAGCCCGCCAGCGCGCCGGAGAGCAGAGCCGTCGAGAGCAGCACACGCTGCACGTTGATGCCGCCGTAGCGCGCCGCTTCCGGATTCTCGCCGGTGACGCGGATGCGGAAGCCGAGCGTGGTGCGCGCGATCAAGAACCAGCAAAGCGGTGCCGCGATCAGCGCGACGATGACGCCGAGATGGAGGCGGGTGCCTTCCATCAGCACCGGGAAATTGGCCGAATCCTCGATCGGCGGCGAGATCGGATAGCCGGAGAAGCTGTCCTTCCACGGCCCCTCGATCAGCGCCATCAGCGCGTAATAGATGACCGAGTTGAGCAGCAGCGAGCTGACCACATCGTCGACCTTGAATTTTACCCGCAATGTCGCCGGCACCAGCGCGACGAGCGCGCCAGCGGCGGCACCCGCCAGCGCCATCAGAAGCATGGCGAGGTAGCCCGGCATCGGGATCGCGCCGACGAAACAGCTCGCCACCGCGCCGGCCAGCAGCTGGCCCTCGGCGCCGATGTTCCAGAATTTGGCGCGGAAAGCGATCGCCACGGCAAGACCGGTGAAGATCATGGGGGCGGCGCGCACCAGCGTCTCGGTGATAGCGTAGCTGTCGCCGAGCGATGCCGAGAGCATCACCCCGTAGGCATCAACGACGCCGGCGCCGGCTATGGCGATCAGGCCGCTGCACAGGACGAGCGTGGCGGCGATAGCCAACAGCGGCAGCGCGAGATTGAACCAGGCCGGTGTCGATGTGCGGGCTTCGAGGCGAAACATCAGGCCGCCTCCTCGGTGTGACCGGCGCCGGTCATCATCAGGCCGAGCCTCGCGACGGTGGCGTCCGCGCTGGGAAGCGTGCCGGCGATGCGGCCCTCATACATCACGGCGATGCGATCCGAGAGCATCAGCAATTCCTCGAGGTCCTCGCCGATGACGATGATGCCGCAGCCCTTGGCGCGCATGGCGAGGAATTTTTCATGGATGAAGCGGGCGGCGCCGATGTCGAGGCCGCGTGTCGGCTGCGAGACGATCAGCACCTTCGGATCGAAAGCGAGCTCGCGGGCCAAGAGCGCCTTCTGCAGATTGCCGCCGGACAGCGCGCCGGCGCGCACCATCGGCCCGGGGCAGCGAATGTCATAGGCCTTGATCTGTTCCTCTGCGAAAGCGCGGATCGCAGCCGGATTGAGCAGCCCCTTGCGGCTGAAGGCCTCGGTGCCGATGCGCGGCAGCACCATGGAATCGGCCAAAGGCAGGTTGGTCACCAGGCCGGTGGTCATCCGGTCTTCGGGTATGCGGCCGAGGCCGAGCGCCTGCAGGTCACGCGGCGAAAACCGCGCGACCGCTTTGCCGGCTATCGTCATCGCTCCGGCCCTGGGCGGCAGCATGCCGGAAATAACGTCGGCCAGCGCCCGCTGGCCGTTGCCGGAGACGCCGGCAATGCCCAGGATCTCGCCTGAACGGACGGAAAGCGAGACGTCGCGCAGCGGCGTGCCAGCATGGCCGGAGGTGGAAATGCCATCGAGCGTCAGCACGGAAGCACCGGGCGTCGAAGCTTCCCTGATCGGTGGCACGATTTCGTGGCCGCACATCAGCTTCGCCATTTCGGCCGAAGTCGTTTGTGCCGGATGGTCGACGCGGCCGACGACCTTGCCGTGGCGCAGGACGACGCAGCGATGGGTGAGGGCCCTGACTTCGTTCAGCTTGTGCGAGATGAAGATGATGCCGAGCCCTTGCGTGGCCATCGAGCGCAAGGCGGCGAACAGGCCGTCGACCTCGCTCGGCGCCAGCACCGCCGTCGGCTCGTCGAGGATCAGAAGCTTCGCGCCGCGAAACAGCGCCTTGATGATTTCCAGCCGCTGCTGCTCGCCGACCGACAAAGCCGAGACTGGGAGGTTCGGATCGAGGCTCAGCCCATACTGCCGGCCGATCTCGTTCAGGCGGGCAAGCCCGCGCGCACGATCGATGCGGCCGGATTTGCCGGGAATTCCGATCAGGAGGTTCTCCAGCACCGTGAGGCGCGGCGCGAGGTGGAAATGCTGATGCACCATGCCGATGCCGGCGGCCAGGGCGTCGGCCGAATTGTGGATGGCGACGGGCCTGCCTTCGACCAGGATCTCGCCGGCATCGGGCGCATAGGCGCCGAACAGCACGTTCATCAGCGTCGTCTTGCCGGCGCCATTCTCGCCCAACAGGCCGAGGATCTCGCCAGGCGCGACGCTGAGGTCGACGGCCTCGTTCGCCTTGACGGCGCCGAAGCTCTTGGTGATGCCGCGCATTTCGATGAGTGGGGCAGACAAGGGTGCTCCTGACTTGCGATACGGCCAACCGCCTAAAGCGCGTCGCGATCCTTCGGATTCGCTCCATGCGCTTTACGTCTTTGATTTTACGCATGTCTTTATCCCGAAACCGGTTCCCACTTTCGGGAGACATGCTTTAGGGCAGCGCGAGGCCCCCCTCTCTGGCCCTGCCGGCCATCTCCCCCTCGAGGGGGGAGATCAGATGTCACGCCGGCTTTCGCCAATCTTCTACGTCGCAGGAAAAGCGCCAAGACCGAAGCCGCCAATCTCCCCGATTGAGGGGGAGATGCCCGGCTGGGCAGAGAGGGGGGCTTGGCGCTAGCCTCGAGCCGAAGCGCTCAATCCGAAACCGGCGTGTTCTCGTCGACGTCGACGCGGAAATTGCCTTCGAGGATCTCGGCCTTCTTCTTCTCGACCAGGTCCTTCACATCCGCCGGCAGCGTCTTGTCGAACTTGTGGAAGGGCGCGAGATAGGAGCCGCCCTTGGCCATGCGCGAGAAATCGCCATAGTCCTGCGCGGTGAAGACGCCGGCCTTGACCAGCTTGATCGCCTGCTCGACCGTCGGGTACATGTCCCACACCGGGCCGGTGATGACCGTATCGGGACCGAGGCTCGACTGGTCGGACATGTTGGAGATGGCGAAGATCTTCTTCTCCACCGCCGCCTCAATGACGCCGAAGCGCTCGGCGTAGATGACGTCGACACCGGCGTCGATCTGCGCCACGGCCGCTTCCTTGGCCTTGGGCGGATCGAAGAAGGAGCCGATGAAGGCGACCTTCTTCTTGACGTTCGGGTTGACCTCCTTGGCACCGGCAAAGAAAGCATTGACCAGCCGGTTCACTTCCGGAATGCCCATCGCCGCGACCGCGCCGACCGTGCCGGACTTCGACATCTTTCCCGCGATCATGCCGGAGAGATAGGCCGGTTCATGGATCCAGTTGTCGAAGACGCCGAAATTGGGTTCGGCCGGGCCGGCGCCGGAGCCGAACAGCCAGGCCGTCTTCGGGAACTGTTTGGCGGTCTTTCGCGATTCGCGCTCGGCGGCGAAGGCGTCGCCCAGCACCAGCTGGTAGCCACCCTGCGCATATTCGCGCATCACGCGGCTGAAGTCGGCGGTCTGCACCTTTTCCGACCATTTGTAGTCGATGCCCAGCTCCTTCACCGCCTTCTGCAAGGCGACATGGATCTGGTTGTCCCACGGCTCCTCGATCGGCGTAGCGAAGATCGCCGCCACCTTCAGCTTCTTGTCCTTGGCGAAGGCCGCGCCGGGCAGCACGGTCGCCGCCAGGCCGAGCACGCCGAGTTCCAGCACGTTGCGTCGCGACAGGCCCATGCGTTGCGTTTTGCTACGTTCGTTTTCCATTGAAGTGCCCCTCTGTTCGACAGCCGTGTCGAGCCGGCCGTTCAAAAATGTCAGACGAGCGAGACTATGGAACGGTGGCTGAGATTTGTCCACATGGTCAAATTTGGACTGTGGGCTGTGTGAACGTGGGAACGCTGGCGGGACAGAGGGGGGTGCGAAGGAACGCAGCGTAACCGCACTATCCGCCCGCAACCTCCCAGGCCCCCGTCTCGGCAAACCTTCTCAACGCCGGCGCCGGCTCGAAGATCGCACGCCCCGTTTGCCCATGCCAAAACTCCAGTCGCTCGACGATCCTGCCCGCGCCCTCAAGCCCCGCCCAGAACATCGGCCCGCCCTTGCCGATCGGGAAGCCGTAGCCATTGACCCAGACGACATCGATGTCGGACGCCCGCGCGGCGATACCTTCTTCGAGTATCCTCGCGCCCTCGTTGACCAGGGGATAGAGCGTGCGCTCGATGATCTCGTCGGCGCCGATCTCGCGCCGGGCGATCTCCAGCTCTTCCGCCTTGGTGCGAATAAGCGCTTCGACTTCCAAATCCGCGACCGGCTCGCGAGAGCCAGCCTCATAGCGGTACCAGCCGCGCCCGGTCTTCTGACCGAAATGGCCCTGCTCGCACAGCGCATCGGCAATCACCGCCGTCTGGCCGCGCGCCTTGCGGTTGCGCCAGCCGATGTCGAGGCCGGCGAGGTCGCCCATCTGGAACGGCCCCATCGGCCAGCCGAAATCGGTGAAGGCCTTGTCGACCTGGCTTGGCGTTGCGCCCTCAAGCAACAGCGCCTCGTTCTCGGCGCCGCGCGCGGCCAGCATGCGGTTGCCGACGAAGCCGTGGCAGACGCCGACGACGACCGCCACCTTGCCGATGCGCCGGGCGAGATCGGCGACCGTCGCCAGCACCTCGGGCGCGGTCTTTTCGGCGCGAACGATCTCCAGCAGCTTCATGACGTTTGCCGGCGAAAAGAAATGCATGCCGAGCACGTCTTGCGGCCGCGACGTCGAGGCGGCGATTTCATTGACATCGAGATAGGAGGTGTTGGTGGCGAGGATGGCGCCGGACCTGGCGATGGCGTCGAGCCTGCTGAACACCTCCTTCTTCACCGCCATGTCCTCGAACACGGCCTCGATGATGAGGTCGCAACCGGCAAGGTCGGCATAGTCAGTGCTGCCCTTGAACAGGCCGAGCCGCTTCTGCCTGGCGTCTTCGCTCAGCGAGCCACGGCTGACCGAAACGGCATAGTTCTTCTCGATCGTCGCCAACCCGCGCCGCAGCGCTTCCTCGCTGGTTTCGAGCAAAGTCACCGGCAAGCCGCCATTGGCGAAGGCCATGGCGATGCCGCCGCCCATGGTGCCGGCGCCGATGATGCCGACGCGGGCGATTTGGCGCTTCCGCAGGTCCTTGCCGGGAATCTTCGCCGCCTCGCGTTCGGCGAAGAACAGATGCCGCTGCGCGCGCGACTGATCGCCGGAAACGAGTTTCAGGAAAAGCTGCCGCTCGGCCGCAAGTGCTAAGTCGAACGGCAGGGTGATCGCGTTGCGCACGGCCTCGGCGCAGGCAAGCGGCGCTTCCAGTCCCCGGGCTTTCCGGGCCAGCTCAGCCGCCTGAGCGCCGAAAGCGGCGAGGTCGGTCCCGGCAAGGCGGTCGTTGCGGTCGCGCACCGGCACGAACGGTCCGCCCCGCGCGACCATTTCGTCGGCGAAACGAATGGCCTGGGCAATCAGGTCGCCCTCGAAGACCGTGTCCACGAAGCCGGCGGCCTTCGCCTCGCCGGCCGAAACCGGCACTCCGGAAACGATCATGCCGAGCGCTTTCGCGGCACCTACCAGGCGCGGCAGGCGCACCGTGCCGCCGCCGCCCGGCAGCAGGCCGAGCTTCACTTCCGGCAGGCCGAGTTTCGCGCCGCTGTCCGCGACGCGAAAATGGCAGCCGAGCGCCAGCTCCAGTCCGCCTCCCAGCGCCGTGCCGTGAATGGCGGCGACCGTCGGCTTGGCGATGGTTTCCAGAAAGGCGATGATGGCGCGCAGTTCCGGCTGCTGGAGCGGCTTGCCGAATTCGGTGATGTCGGCGCCGGCGACGAAAGTGCGCCCGGCGCAAGCGATGACGATCGCTTTGGCGGCGGGATCGTCGCGCAGCGCGGCGAGCGCCTCATACAGCGGTTTGCGGACGTGAAAACTCAGCGCATTGACCGGCGGGTTGTCGATGGTGACCACAGCCACGCCGTTCTCGTTCGCGACGCTGACAATATTGGACAAGCGGAACCTCCCGAGACCGACTGCGATCGCGCAAGGGTTTACTAGGCGCCGCGGCGAATGGGAACCCGATCTGGTGTTGGCCCAATGATTGGCGGGGAGCGGCTAGTTATCCACCCGGCCGAAGGGAGGCACGTCGCCGATCACTTCGCGCTTGTCCTTGCCGCAGACGAAGGTCTTGGCCTTCTCGTCGGCGAGCTTGCGCGCCTGGTCGTTGGCCTGCGGGTTGCCGGTGGCCAAAACCAGTCCGACGGTGCAGCCCTGATGCTCCTCCGGCTGCGCCACCTTGGCGACGATCAGCACGTCGGTCGATTTGTCGTCGTCAGGGTGGCTCACCGAGCGGCGATGGATGGCGGCGAAGGGGATGGCGACATCGCCATTGGTCTCGATCCGCCACTCGACCTTGGGGCCGGAGCCGTTGAAGCCGGTGAAGCTCTCCCAGACAGCGGTCATGTCGTCGGATGGAAAGCCATAATAGACGGACTCGCGCGCGTCGTCATAGCCGATCAGCACAGGGTAGCCGCGATAACCGGAGCAGACCAGGTTCGCCCAGTCGCCGTCATTCTGACCAGCCTGGGCATAGGTCACACAGTCCTTTTTCCAGTCGAGATCGGTGTAGGCGCTGGAAGTGTCGCCGGCGTGAGCCGTTTGGCAGAGACCGGCGAGAGCGAGCGGGATCAGAAGAGCGCGCATGGCTGACAACTCCGTTCGAGTTGCCGGGAGCGTAGCTTCAATTGCTATTTCTTCAAGCTTGCTTCGATCAGGAGGTCGGCGTTGCGGGCCACCGCCGCGGCAGGCCCGCCAAGGCCGAAAAGCTGGCCGCTGATATAGGCGCCTTCGATGAGGAGCAGCAGGCCGTCGCCCAGCGTGTCGGAATCGGCGGCGCCCATCGCGGCGGCCATGGCGCGCAGGCGCCGGCGCAGTTCCTGCTTGTTGTTCTCGCTGACGATGCGAGCCGGATGGCCGCGCTCCGGATACTCGACCGCGGCGTTGGTCATGCCGCAGCCGCGGTAATCCGACTTCTGCGTGCGTTTGCCGACGCGGGTCAGGAAAGCGATGATCTGCGCGCGCGGATTGCCGGGATGCGCGTCGACCGCCTCGTCGAAGCGTTCCCAGAATTCGAGGTCGTATTTGCGCAGATAGGAGGCGGCGAGCTCATCCTTGGAGGGGAAGCTTCGGTAAAGGCTCGGCTTGGTGACGCCGGCGCGCTTGACGATCTCGTCGACGCCGATCGCCCGGATGCCTTCGCGATAAAAAAGGTCGCGCGCCACGTCGAGGATCTTGTCCGCCGCCCTGGGAGCAGGGGCCGCGTTCAACGATGCTTCAATTTTATTGTCCGATGGCATCCAAACAACCTGCTTGACAATGTTACTGACCGGTACGTATGTAGGGTTCCTCCTCATTGCAACGTACCGGTCAGTAACATGATAGCTCAGTCCCGCCCGTTTGGCCAGCACTACGCTTTCGTCGTCGTTGCCGTCATCTTCTTCTGCCTTTTGATCGCTGCCGGGCTTCGCTCGGCACCCTCGGTGATGATGGTGCCGCTGGAAGAAAGCTTCGGCTGGCGCCGCGACGTGACATCCTGGGCCGCCAGCGTCGGCATCCTGCTCTACGGCCTGACCGGCCCCTTCGCCGCTGCGCTGATGGAGCGCATCGGGCTGCGCCGCACACTGCTCGGCGCGCTGGTGGTGATGTCGGGATCGACCGCGCTCAGCCTGTTGATGACCGAGCCCTGGCATCTTTTCCTCACCTGGGGCGTGTTTTCCGGCATCGGCTCCGGCGCGGTGGCGAGCGTGTTGGGAGCCACCATCGTCAACCGCTGGTTCAAGACCAATCGCGGCCTGATGATGGGTCTGATGTCGGCCTCCAGCGCCACCGGCATGCTGGTGTTCCTGCCGCTGATCGCCTCGCTGGCGCAGAACGGCGGCTGGAAGCCGGTGGCGATCGCCGTGGCGATCGCGACGGCGGCCCTGATACCCTTCGTCCTGCTGCTGGTGCCCGAGCGCCCCGCCTCGATCGGCCAGGTGCGCTACGGCGCCGATGCGAACGACGTGCCGCCGGTGTCGCCGGCATCGCAAGGCAATTTCCTGGCGCACACGCTGAACACGCTGCGCCGCGCGGCCGGAACCCGAGTGTTCTGGTATCTGTTCGCCACCTTCTTCGTCTGCGGCTTCACCACCAACGGGCTCGTCGGCACGCATCTCATCGCCTTCTGCGGCGACATGGGCATCGGCGAGGTGCAGGCCGCCGGACTGTTGTCGATGATGGGCATTTTCGACCTGATCGGCACCACGCTGTCCGGCTGGCTCACCGACCGCTTCGATCCGCGCAAGCTGCTCGGCGTCTATTACGCCGTGCGCGGGCTGTCGCTGATCTACCTGCCCTATTCCGGCTTCTCGGCCACCAGCCTGGTCATCTTCGCCGTGCTCTACGGCCTCGACTGGATTGCCACCGTGCCGCCGACGCTCAGGCTCGCCAACGAGGCCTTCGGTGACCGCAGCGGGCCGATCGTGTTCGGCTGGATCGTCGCCGGGCACCAGGTGGGTGCCGCGGCCGCGGCCGCCTTTGGCGGCACGATGCGCGAGCTGCAGGGCAACTACGAGCTCGCCTTCCTGATCGCCGGCATGACCGGCATCGCGGCGGCCTGTATCTCGCTGCTGATCAACACCGACAGGCCGGCTTTCGAGCCGGAGCCGCAGGCGGCCTAAGGCGTGACTTCACCTTCTCCCACAAGGGGAGAAGGGAAGAGCTGTGGTTTGTTATCAAAACTTCATGGTTCCGAAATGCGCCTGAAACATTGAGGCGAGAGCTTGGCGGTCCCGTTCAACGCCATACCGGAGACAGCCATGAACAAGCTCTCGTTGACCCGCCGCGCTTTCGTCACCTCGGCAAGCGCCTTCGGCCTTGTCGGCGCTTCCGGACTGGCTTTGCCTTATTATTCCCGCGCCAACCAGCGCCCCGCCTTCACGCATGGCGTCCAGTCCGGCGACGTCGATGCTACCTCCGGGATGGTGTGGACGCGCACCGACCGTCCGGCGCGTGTGATGTATGAAGTGTCGACCACCGAAAGCTTCGCCAACGCCACCCGGCTGGCTGCGCTCGATACCTCGCCGGCCAGCGACTACACGGTGAAGCGGCTGCTCACCGATCTCGCCTCGGACCAGGACATCTTCTACCGTATGACTGCCGCCGATCTTTCCGACATCAACGCGCTCTCCGAGCCGATCGTCGGCCGCTTCCGCACCGCGCCGTCGTCGAAGCGCGACGTGCGCTTCGCCTGGTCTGGCGACACGGCCGGCCAGGGCTGGGGCATCGACGAGACCGGCATGAAGACCTACTCGACCATCGCCAAGCACACGCCGGACTTCTTCCTGCATTCCGGCGACACCATCTATGCCGACGGCGCCTTGAAGGACGAGGTCGACCTGCCGGGCGGCGGCAAGTGGAAGAACGTCGTCATGCTTGACGGTAAGCGCAAGGTCGCCGAGACGCTCGACGAGTACCGCGACCAGTGGAAGTACAACATGATGGACAAGCATGTGCTTGGCCTCTCCGCCATCTGCCCGACTTTCTACCAGTGGGACGACCACGAGGTGCTCAACAACTGGTCGGATTCGAAAGACCTCACCGCCGACGACCGCTACAAGGAAAAGTCGATCCATGTGCTGGCGGCCCGCGCCGCGCGCGCCTTCCATGAGATGACCACCATCCGCTACGAGCCGTCGGAGCCGGGTCGCGTCTACCGCAAGATCTCACATGGGCCGCTGCTCGACGTGTTCTTCCTCGACATGCGCTCCTATCGCGGCCCCAACGGCCCCAATCTGGATGAAACGCTGACGCCGAAGTCGCGGATGATCGGCGAGGAGCAGTCCAAGTGGCTGAAGCGCGAGTTGGCCAACTCCAGGGCGACCTGGAAGATCATCGCCGCCGACATGCCGCTCAGCCTGGTCGTCTGGGACGACGCGGCGAAGAAGGTCGGCTTCGAGGCCGTCAGCAACAACGACAATGGCGCGCCGAAGGGCCGCGAGCTCGAGTTCGCCGACGTGCTGCGCTTCATCAAGAACGCCGGCATCACCAACACGGTGTGGCTCACCGCCGACGTGCACTACACCGCGGCGCATTACTACAACCCCGACAAGGCGCAGTTCCAGGATTTCAATCCGTTCTGGGAATTCGTCTCCGGCCCGATCCACGCCGGCACGTTCGGCCCCAACGACCTCGACATGACCTTCGGGCCGGAGCTGAAATTCATCAAGGCACCGACCGCCGAGCAGGGCCAGAACCTGCCGCCGTCGGCGGGCCTGCAGTTCTTCGGGCTGGTCGATATTTCCGGCGCGACCGAACAGCTCACCGTGCGGCTGATGGATCGCGACGACAACGAGCTTTACAAGGTGACGCTCGATCCGGTGCGGTCGGCGTAAGGTCGGCGCGAGGCCCCCCTCTGTCCTGCCGGACATCTCCTCCGCAAGGGGGGAGATTGGCAGCTTTGCCGCTGCCGCCCATTCTTCAGCGTTAGAGATTGGCGAAAGCCGATGCGAAATCTGATCTCCCCTCTTGCGGAGGAGATTTCCGGCAGGCCAGAGGGGGTGTGCCGGAACGCCACGCTTGTCGTATTGCTGCCGCGAAGATCAATCCGGGTAGCAGGTCGCGGGGATTTTCGGCCAGACGGCGGTGTCGCAGTTGGCGGCCTTCTGCCGCTGCTTGAAGGAGGCGCTGACCGGACCGGTGACGATCGGGTCGACGCCGTCGGGCGCGTCGGCGAACATCTGCTGCGCGGTCCTGGCGTCGGGTGGCGTCATCGGGTCGGCTTCCCTGAGTGCTGCCGCCGACTGCGCGGCGCCTGCCGCGATGAGCACGCCAAGTGCTGCCCACGCAAGAACCGGACGCAATCTGGACATCTGATCGGTCATAAACATCGAACTGCCCGGCCCCTCAAAGGTTCCGCATTGGTTAACAGAATCATTTCACACCAAGACGTTTAAGAATCAGTGACCATTTATTTGGGGCCGGGCCTCCCCTTTCGCAATTGCGAAAAACCTTGTATGAGCCGCGCAACCGAAAAAGGCGGCGCTTGTTAAGCCTGCTGCCTGCAACGTTCCCGAGACCAGAAAAATGAACCTCCGCAATATCGCGATCATCGCGCACGTCGACCATGGCAAAACCACGCTGGTCGACCAGCTTCTGAAACAGTCCGGCGCCTTCCGCGACAACCAGCGCGTCGCCGAGCGCGCCATGGATTCCAACGACCTCGAAAAAGAACGTGGCATCACCATCCTGGCCAAGGCGACCTCTGTCGACTGGCACGGCACCCGCATCAACATCGTCGACACCCCCGGACACGCCGATTTCGGCGGCGAGGTCGAGCGCATCCTGTCGATGGTGGATTCGGCGATCGTGCTCGTCGACGCCGCCGAAGGCCCGATGCCGCAGACCAAGTTCGTCGTCGGCAAGGCGCTCAAGGTCGGCCTGCGACCGATCGTCGTCATCAACAAGATCGACCGTCCGGACGCCCGTCATATCGAAGTGGTCAACGAGGTGTTCGACCTGTTCGCCGCGCTCGACGCCACCGACGAGCAGCTCGATTTCCCGATCCTCTACGGTTCGGGCCGCGACGGCTGGGTGTCGGAAAACCCCGAAGGCCCTAAGGACCAGCAGCTTGCGCCGCTGTTCGACCTCGTCGTCAAGCATGTGCCGGCGCCGACGGTGCATCCCGGCCCGTTCCGCATGATCGGCACCATCCTCGAGGCCAATCCGTTCCTCGGCCGCATCATCACCGGCCGCATCGAGTCCGGCACGCTGAAGGCCAACCAGGCGGTCAAGGTGTTGCACCATGACGGCACGCAGATCGAGACCGGCCGCGTCTCCAAGATCCTCGCCTTCCGCGGCCTCGAGCGCCAGCCGATCGACGAAGCCCAGGCGGGCGACATCGTCGCCATCGCCGGCCTGTCGAAAGGCACCGTCGCCGACACGTTCTGCGACCTGGCGGTGAGTGAGCCGCTGCATGCGCAGCCGATCGACCCGCCGACCGTGACCATGTCCTTCCTCGTCAATGACAGCCCGCTTGCCGGCACCGAGGGTGACAAGGTGACCAGCCGCGTCATCCGCGACCGCCTGCTGCGCGAGGCAGAAGGCAATGTTGCGCTCAAGATCGAGGAATCGCCCGACAAGGATTCCTTCTTCGTCTCCGGCCGCGGCGAATTGCAGCTAGCGGTGCTGATCGAGACGATGCGCCGCGAGGGTTTCGAGCTCGCCGTGTCGCGTCCGCGCGTTGTCATGCAGAAGGGTGACAACGGCGAATTGCTCGAGCCGGTGGAGGAAGTCGTCATCGACGTCGACGAGGAGCATGCCGGCGTCGTCGTGCAGAAAATGTCGGAGCGCAAGGCCGAGATGGTCGAGCTGCGCCCCTCCGGCGGCAACCGCCAGCGCCTCGTCTTCCACGCGCCGACGCGCGGCCTGATCGGCTACCAGTCGGAACTTTTGACCGACACGCGCGGCACCGCGGTGATGAACCGGCTGTTCTTCGCCTATGAACCCTACAAGGGCGAGCTGCCCGGCCGCACCAATGGCGTCTTGATCTCCAACGAGCAGGGCGAGTCCGTCGCCTACGCCATGTGGAACCTTGAAGACCGCGGCCCGATGATCATCGATCCGGGCGTCAAGGTCTATCAGGGCATGATCATCGGCATCCATAGCCGCGACAACGACCTCGAAGTGAACGTGCTCAAGGGCAAGAAGCTCACCAACATCCGCGCCGCCGGCAAGGACGAGGCGGTGAAGCTGACGCCGCCGATCCGCATGACGCTGGAGCGCGCGCTGGCCTGGATCCAGGACGACGAGCTGGTCGAGGTGACGCCGAAGACCATCCGTCTGCGCAAGCTCTATCTCGATCCGAACGAGCGCAAGCGTTTCGAAAAGGCCGCCAAGGTGATGGGCGCGGCGTAAGTTTTTCGGCGAAGGGTTCAAAAGAGGGGGCAGATGCCTCCTCTTTTCGTTTCAGCGGTATGCAGCCAGCAGGACAGCGTCGCAATCCGCCTCCCCGGCCAGATCGAGGCGTATCGCCAGGCCATCGCGCACAGGCCTGCGCAAGGCCTTGGCGCCGTCGGGTTGGATGGTCAGTCGCCTTCGGTCCTCCAGGGCCTGAAGCCTTGATCGCGAAAGACCGAGCTCGCCGGCAAGCAGGCGGTCCAGCCGCAAAGGCGTCGTGCCCTCGAGTTGGAACTCGAGCGCGAGCGCGGCCGTGCGTCCCGGCTCACTGTCCATCAACTCTTTTCGAACCGTGACATCGGGGAATTCCTCGATCCGTCCGATCCGGCTTCGTAACGCCACCGTATCGAAGGCGTGCCGGCGCACGAATGCCGGGTCGTTGCTTTCGAGCGCCGCAAGCAGCGCCGGCTCGATGTCGCGCCGGTTGCAACGCTCCAGGATCGTGCGGTTCCAGGATTTGTCGCAGTCGACGCAGCGATAGATCAGCCAAACGTCGATGCGCTTGCCGTTGGCGTTGACGCGGAATTTCTCGCCGCATCGATAGGGTTTCACGCCGCCGCAGCGGTTGCAGTTGATGATAGGTCGAGGCGCGATTGCTGGCGCGATCGTCCAGCGGACAGACAAGGTAGAAGACATGCCGGTAGGCCCTTCCCGTCGGGAAGTCCGTCAGGCCGGCAATGTCCGAGGTGCCTTCATGGGCACGGTGTGGCGAGAGACTGTGTTATCCGGAAGTCAGGCGTCGGCGCGGATTACGCGCTGCGGCTCAGCAATGCCAAACCGGTCTCGAACCGCCGCCTGAAGAACGCGTGAACAAATGCAGGGGCAAGCTAAAGATGCGCCTGCGGTGCATTCAGAGGAGTTGGCGAGACCGGCGGTTACTGAGGCAAAGTGATGCTCGAAACGGATGAAGGGTCAGGTCTTCTAGCTAAGGCTCAAGGGGACGACAAGAGCAGTAACCGTAGGCGGCGCCGACTCTGGCAGCTATTGTCTGCTTGGTCAGTCCTTGCACCTTGCGGAGCGTGCCAAATCTGCTCCGATCGAGTATCGTCGGCTCCCATGCTATAGGAAGCACCATCATGCATCTCGCCTCGCTGCTGATCTTCGCCGCCGCTTTGTTCGTCGCCGCCGGCTCGCCCGGACCGTCGATCGCGGCACTCGTGGCGCGGGTGATCTCGAAAGGGTTCCGCGACGTCTTCCCGTTCCTGTTGGCGATGTGGATCGGTGAAGCGATCTGGCTGTCGCTGGCGGTGTTCGGGCTCGCCGTCGTGGCGCAGACCTTCCACTACGCCTTCGTCGTCGTGAAATGGGTTGGCGTCGCCTACCTTGCCTATCTGGCGTTCAAGATGTGGACGGCGCCGGTCGAGGCCAAGGAAGGCGAGATGCCGCGCGAGGATTCAGCCCTGAAACTGTTCTTTGCCGGCATGGCGGTGACGCTCGGCAACCCGAAGATCATGATGTTCTATCTGGCGCTGGTGCCCACCATCATCGATCTTGCCTCGGTCAGCGTTGTCGGTTGGGTCGAGCTGACGGTCACCATGGCGATCGTGCTCGTGGTCATCGACCTCGCCTGGGTGCTGGCCGCGTCGCAGGCGCGCCGGCTCCTGAAGAGCAAGCGCGCCATGAGGATCGCCAACCGGGTCAGTGCCACGACGATGGCGGGCGCAGCCGCGGCGATCGCCGCGCGTTCCTGATGCATCGAAACAAAGGCTTGAAGCGCGTCGACTGAAACCGTTTTCGGCGACGCGCTTTTAAGCGCTACATCATCTCGATGATCGGCGCGATCTCGACGCTGAAGGCAGGGTCCATCAGGATCGGGCAGTCCTTGGCCTTGGCGACGGCGTCATCGATGTCCCTGGCTTCGACGACGGTGTAACCCGCGGTCGGATTGCTGCCGCCATTGTTCTCGATCCTGCCGCTCGGCAGCACCGTCTTTGACATGCCGACCGGATTGCCGCCATCGACGACGGCCGAGCCGAGCTTGTCATACCAGCCGGTCCAGGCATCCATAGCCGCTTTGCGCTCGGCTTCGTCGGTCGGCATCTTGCCGGAGCCGTGATAGACATAGAGAAATTTCGCCATGTTCTCCTCCTTTGTCGGCGGCGTCGAACCGGCATGCGGCCACGCCGCAATCTTGATCATCCAACCAAATGGCGGGATGAGCAACGAAAAATTCGATATTGCTAATATAAGGCCAGCGGCCGCTATCGCGCCATGGCGTGGTATTCGGGGTTTGGCCGCATGTCGACCGCGGCGGCCACCCGGTTCGACATGTTGAAGAAGGCGGCGGTCGAGGCGATGTCCCAGATGTCGCGGTCTGAAAAACCAGCCTGGCGCAGGGCGGCGCGGTCGGCCTCGACGATTTTGGCCGGCTCTTCGGTCAGCTTGACCGCGAATTCGAGCATGGCGCGCTGTCGGTCCGACAGATCGGCGGCGCGGAAATTCATCACCATCATCTCGCCGAGCGCCGGCTCGCCCGACAGCTGGCGCACGGCTGCGCCATGCGCGGTCAGGCAATAGAAGCAGTGGTTGATCGAGGAGACGACCACGGCGATCGTCTCGCGCTCCAGCTTCGACAGGCCGGACTCACCCAGCATCAGATCGTTGTACATGTCGGTGAAGGCGCGCAGCTTCTTCTCGTCGAAGGCGTAGGCGAGGAGCACGTTGGGCACGAGGCCGAGCTTCTCCCGGCATTTGTCGAAATAGGCTTTCGTCGCCTCGCTGAGCTCCGCCTGGACGAGGTCGAGCGCGGTAATCCTGTCGGTCATGGGTCGTTCTCCTTGCAAGGCAACGGCGTCGGCTCGAATTTCTTAATGTGTCGTCAAACCTTTGTCGCGAAACGGCGCTCATCTGCTACGATAGTCGCAAAAGCATACGACGGGAGGCAATAAGCGTCATGGCCAGCGTGAAATCCAAGCCGAAGAAGAAAGCTGCCGCCGCGAAAGCGGACGAGAAACCCGCAAGGCTTGCCGACTATCTGCTCGCACGGGCGCCTGCCGAGGATATCGCGGCCTATGACGTGGCCGACCTCGAACGCGCCGGCGAGCTCGCCGCCAAAGCGGTCGCCAGCCACAGGAAGGGCGAAAGCGTCGTCGCCGTCGAGGCGGGTTCGGGCGTTGCCTGCGAGGGCCGGCCGGTCACGGTCATCACCGTCGTCAACGACAACATGCCGTTCCTGTTCGATTCGATCCTGGGCGAGATCACCGAGATCAGCGGCGAGCCGACGCTGGTCACCCACCCGATCGTCACGGTTCGCCACGGCAAAGCCGGCGTCGTCGAGGTTCTCGGCGATGGCGGCAAGGAGGATGACGAGCGCGACCGGCTGAGCGTCGTCCATGTCCACATCCCGCGGCTGACCGCCGACCAGGCGGCAAGCCTCACCGAGCGGCTGCGCAAGATGCTTTCCCAGGTCCGCGCCGCCGTCGTCGACTGGAAGCGGATGCTCGCCCGCCTCGACCAGGCGATTTCCGAATTCCGCTATTCGGCGGTGCCGCTCGACAAGAAGAGCGTCGCCGAGGCGATCGCCTTCCTCGAATGGCTGCGCGACGACAATTTCACCTTCCTCGGCATGCGCGAGTTCAAATATATCGGCGGCGAGGAAAGCGGCTCGCTGGAGCGCGCCGAAAAACCCGGCATGGGTATCCTGTCGGACCCGGACGTGCTGGTGCTGAGACGCGGCACCGAGGCGGTGACGACGACGCCGGAGATCCGTGCCTTCCTGCATGGGCCGGAGCCGCTGATCGTCACCAAGGCCAACGCCAAGTCGTCGGTGCATCGCCGCATCTATCTCGATTACATCGGCATCAAGACCTACACGTCGAAAGGCGCGCTGGCGGGCGAGCTGCGTATCGTCGGCCTGTTCACCTCGACCGCCTACACGCGCTCGGTGATGAAGATCCCCTATCTGCGCTCGAAGGCCGAGGCCGTGATCTCGAAATCCGGCTTCGATCCGCACGATCATTCCGGCAAGGCCCTGATCAACGTCCTGGAGAGCTATCCGCGCGACGAGCTGTTCCAGGTGCCGGTGCCGATCCTGCGCAAACATGCCCTCGCCATCCTCGGGCTGATCGAGCGGCCACGCGTGCGGGCGCTGGTGCGCGTCGATCAGTTCGACCGCTTCGTCTCGATCATCGTGTTCGTGCCGCGCGACCGCTATGACAGCGTCGTGCGCGAGAAGATCGGCACCTATCTGAAAACCGTGTTCGAGGGCCGGCTGTCGGCCTATTACCCGGCCTTCCCGGAAGGCGGACTGGCGCGCATTCACTTCATCATCGGCCGTTCCGGCGGCAAGACGCCGAAAATCGAGCAGTCGACACTCGAGGCGGCGATCCGCGACATCGTGCGCACCTGGGAGGACGCGCTCTCCGAAGCCGCGGAGGCGGCCGGCAGCGATCCGGCGCTGAAGGCGATCGCGGCGCGGTTCCCCGAAAGCTATCGCGACTCCTTCTCGGCCGCCGTGGCGCTGGCCGATGCCGGGCGCATCGCGAAGATCGGCGCCGACAATCCGATCGCCATCGACTATTACCGCCATGCCGACCAGAAGCCGGAGCAGGCGGCGCTGAAGATCTATCACTTCGGCAGTCCGGTGGCGCTGTCGCGGCGCGTGCCGGTGTTGGAGAATATCGGCTTCCGCGTCATCAGCGAGCGCACTTTCGAGGTCGGCGACGGTCCCGGCGACCGGGTGTTCATCCACGATATGGAGCTGGAGAACAGCTACGGCGCGCGAATAGACCTCGCCGACGGCGGCGCGCTGTTCGAGGACGCGTTTCTCTCGGTATGGCGCGGCGACGTCGACAATGACGGCTATAACGGCCTGGCCCAGACCGCCGGCCTGTGGTCGGGCGAGATCACCATCCTGCGCGCCTATGGCCGCTATTTGCAGCAGGCCGGCATCCCGCAGAGCCAGGATTTCATCGCCGCGGCGCTCAACCGCTACCCGGAGATCGCGCGCGGCCTGCACGCGCTGTTCGTCGCCCGGCTCGGGCCGGCGGCGGAAGGCGACGGAACGGTCGCGGCCAAGCACCTCAAGGCCAAGATCAAGGACGCACTGGAGGAGGTGCCCAACATCGATGACGACACCATCATCCGCCGCTACCTCAACCTCATCGAAGCCTCGCTGCGCACCAATCATTTCGTAGCCGATACGAAAGCGAAGGGGCAGTCGCTGGCGATCAAGCTCGACTCGCAGGCGGTCGAGGGACTGCCGGCGCCGCGGCCATGGCGCGAAATCTTCGTCTACGGCTCCGAGGTCGAGGGCGTGCATCTGCGCTTCGGCCCGGTGGCGCGCGGCGGCCTGCGCTGGTCGGACCGCGCCCAGGACTACCGCACCGAGGTGCTCGGCCTGGTCAAGGCCCAGCAGGTCAAGAACGCCGTCATCGTGCCGGTCGGCGCCAAGGGCGGCTTCTATCCGAAGAAGCTGCCGATGAGCGCCGGGCGCGACGCCATTTTCGAAGCCGGCACCTCGGCCTACAAGAACTTCGTCTCCAGCCTGCTCTCGATCACCGACAATATCGGCGTCGACGGCATCATTCCGCCGGCCGGCGTGGTGCGGCGCGATCCTGACGACCCGTATTTCGTCGTCGCCGCCGACAAGGGCACGGCGACCTTTTCCGACACCGCCAACGCCATTTCCGAGAAGCACCATTTCTGGCTGGACGACGCCTTCGCCAGCGGTGGCTCGGCCGGCTACGACCACAAGAAGATGGGCATCACCGCCAAGGGCGCCTGGGAGGCGGTGAAGCGGCATTTCCGCGAGATCAACCGCGACATCCAGACTTCGCCCTTCACCGTGGTCGGCGTCGGCGACATGTCGGGCGACGTGTTCGGCAACGGCATGCTGTTGTCGCCGCAGACCAGATTGATCGCAGCTTTCGACCATCGCGATATCTTCATCGATCCCGATCCGGACATGGCGGCCTCGATGGCCGAGCGGGTGCGCATGTTCGCGCTTCCGCGCTCGTCCTGGCAGGACTACGACAAGTCGAAACTGTCGGAAGGCGGTATCATCGCCTCGCGCAACCAGAAGTCGATCACGCTGCCGCAGGCGGCGGCGACCGCGATCGGCCTCACCAAGACGACGGCGACGCCGGTCGAGATCCTGAACGCCATCCTCAAGGCGCCGGTCGACCTGCTGTGGTTCGGCGGCATCGGCACCTATGTGCGGGCTTCGGGCGAAAGCAACGCCGATGTCGGCGACCGCGCCAACGACGCGATCCGCGTCACCGCGCTCGACGTGCGCGCCAAGGTCATCGGCGAGGGCGCCAATCTCGGCGTCACGCAGCGGGCGCGCATCGAATTCGGCATGAATGGCGGCCGCTGCAATTCGGACGCCATCGACAATTCGGGCGGCGTCAACTGCTCCGACGTCGAGGTCAACATCAAGATCGCGCTGGCCTCGGCCATGCGCAAAGGCTCGCTGACGAGGCCGGCGCGCAACAAGCTGCTCGCCGAGATGACCGACGAGGTCAGCGTCCTGGTGCTCTCCAACAACTACCAGCAGACGCTGGCGCTGTCGCTGGCGCGCAAGCGCGGACTGGCCGACATCGCGCACCAGGCGCGTTTCATGACGGCGCTGGAGGCGCGTGGCCTGCTCGACAGGGCGGTCGAAACGCTGCCCTCACCGGCGGCACTTGCCGAACGCGAGGCGCGCGGCGAACCGCTGACCAGGGCCGAGCTCGGCGTGCTGCTCGCCTATGCCAAGATCGTGCTGTTCTCCGACATCGTCGCCAGCGACGTGCCGGACGAGCAGCATTTCGACCGCGACCTGATGGGCTATTTCCCGGAACGCATGGCAAAGAAGTTCGCCGGCGAGATCCGCGACCACCGGCTGCGCCGCGAGATCATCGCGCGCGTCGTCGCTAACGACCTGGTCAATCGCGGCGGTCCGTCCTTCGTCAACCGGCTGCAGGAATCCACCGGCCGCACCGCGGCCGATGTCGTGCGCACCTTCGCCATGGTCCGCGACGGCTTCGCGCTGCCCGCGCTCTACAAGGAGATCGACGCGCTCGACAACCAGATCGACGGCCAGATCCAGCTCGATCTCTACCAGGCGATTAGCCGGCTTATCTTTGTGACCAGCGGCTGGTACTTGAAGAACGAAGCGGGTTCCGCGCCTCTGGGACAGCGCATCGCCGAGTTGCAGGAAGCCCGCAAGGCGCTCGAGCCGAAGCTGACGTCGCTGCTGCCGGCCTTCTCGCGTGAGCGCATCGAGGAGCGGCGGCATGGCCTGTTCAAGGGCGGCGCGCCGGAAAAGCTCGCCGAGCAGCTCGCTTTGGCCGAGGTGGCCGAGCTGATCCCGGACGTCGCGCTCACCGCGCGCACGGCCAATGCCGACATCGTCAGCGCCGCCAAGGCCTTCTTCGCGGTCAGCGATGCCTTCCGCATCCCGCGCGTCGAGGAAGCGGCGCGCTCGATCATGCCGCCCGACTATTACGACCAGCTGGCGCTGTCGCGCGCCACCGACACGATCGGCGTGGCGCGTCGCGGCATCGCGGTGGCGGCGCTCACCGCGCACGGCACGGCGGCGGATCCGGTCGCGGCCTGGCTGGAGGCCGGCGGCGAGCGCGTCGCGCGCATCCGCGAGCGGCTGCAGGCGCTGACCGATGGCGGCGACATCACCGTGTCGCGGCTCTCGGTGGCGTCGGGCTTGATGAGCGACCTGACGGGGATGTGAACAAGGCTGGTTCCTCGCCCCACGCAGTGGGGAGAGGTGCCAAGCGCAGCGAGGCGGAGAGGGGTTTTCGTAGGACGGAGCCCTTCTTCAAAGGATCAACCTGTCATAGGCCGGCGCATTCCCTCTCCGTCTCGGCTTCGCCGAGCCACCTCTCCCCACTGCGTGGGGCGAGGAACCCGAACGGCGCTGCTTGTTCATTTGCATCGCTGCCTGAAAACATGCAGACATGGCGCCCGACGCGGGCGGGTCGAGGGAATCAGCATGGCGGCAGTAGAGACGGTGCAGCGGGCATCGGGGCGCGGCATCTGGGGCTGGATGTTCTTCGACTGGGCGGCGCAGCCTTTCTTCACCGTCGTCACCACCTTCATCTTCGGGCCCTATTTCGTCTCGCGCATGGCGAGTGACCCGACCGCCGGACAGGCCGCCTGGGGCTACGGCATCGCCGCTGCCGGCCTGGTCATCGCGGTGCTCTCGCCGGTGCTCGGCTCGATCGCCGACCAGACCGGGCCGCGCAAGCCATGGATCGCCTTCTTCGCGACGATCAAGATCGTCAGCCTTACGCTTTTGTGGTTCGCGGCGCCCGGCTCGAACCTGTTCCTGGTCGTGCTGTTGTTCTCGCTGGCTTCGGTGGCGGCGGAATTCTCCACCGTGTTCAACGATTCCATGATGCCGCGGCTGGTGCCGAAGGCGGAGATCGGCCGGATCTCCAACATGGCCTGGGGGCTCGGTTATCTCGGCGGCATGATCGCGCTGATCTTCGTCGTCCTGTTCCTGGCCGGCAATCTCGAAACCGGCAAGACGCTCATCGGGATCGACCCGCTGTTCGGGCTGGACCCGAAGTTCGGCGAGGACGCGCGCTTCACCGGGCCGATGTCGGCCGGCTGGTATTTCCTGTTCATCCTGCCGATGTTCTTCTTCACGCCGGACGCCAGCAAGGGAATCCCGATCGGGCCGGCGGTGCGCGAGGGCCTGTCCGAGTTGAAGTCGACGCTTGCCGAGGTGCGCCAGCGCAGCGGCATCCTGCGCTTCCTGCTGGCCCGCATGATCTACCAGGACGGCGTCAACGCGCTCTTGGCGCTCGGCGGCACGTTCGCGGCCGGCATGTTCCACTGGTCGATCACCGAGATCGGCCTGTTCGGCATCATCCTCAACATCGTCGCCATTTTCGGCTGCTGGATCGCGGCGCGGCTCGATACCGCGCTCGGTTCGAAGCATGTGGTGATGATCGCGCTGGTGATGCTGTCGGTCGCCACCATCGGCGTCGTCTCGACCGGACCCGGCTTCACGCTGCTCGGCCTGATCCCGCTGTCGACGGCCGATTCAGGTGGCCTGTTCGGCACCGCGGCCGAGAAAGCCTACATCCTCTACGGCTTGCTGATCGGGCTGGCTTTCGGTCCGGTGCAGGCATCGTCGCGCTCCTACATGGCGCGCAGCGTCACCGCCGCCGAGTCCGGCCGCTATTTCGGCATCTATGCGTTGGCGGGACGGGCGACCAGCTTCCTGGCGCCGTTCATGGTGGCGACCATAACCACCCTCAGCGATTCGCCGCGGCTCGGCATGGCGGCAATCATCCTGTTCCTCGGCATCGGCATGGCGATCCTGGTCGGGACGCCCTATCCGGCGGACAAGCGTTAGGGCTCTTCCTTTCTCCCCTTGTGGGCCTGTTGCATAATTCAACCCAAGGCATTTGGACGTCAAAAGAGCCAGGCGTCACGAGAATGTGGTTTCGGACAGGACTGTCTAGCAAGAAACTCGGTTCATTTCTCCGGCCATCAAAGCCACTTCTTAGAAATCCGTTCCGCACCTTTCCAAGCGGCTTTGCGCCTTCGGAATTATGCAACAGGCCCCTTGTGGGAGAAGGTGGCCGCGAAGCGGCCGGATGAGGGGTGCTCCAGCTTGGCAAACAGTTCGTCCAAGGACTGCATCGCCAGCGTCTCCCTCCGCTGGAACACCCCTCATCCGTCTCGGCGCTATCGCGCCGATCCACCTTCTCCCACAACGGGAGAAGGGGAAGAGGCGCTAATGCCTGAAGTGCCGTACGCCCGTGAACACCATCGCGATGCCGTGCTCGTCGGCGGCGGCGATGACGTCCTCGTCGCGCATCGAGCCGCCGGGCTGGATGACGGCCGTGGCGCCGGCCTCGATCGCCGACAATAGCCCATCGGCGAAGGGGAAGAAGGCGTCCGAGGCGACGACGGAGCCCTTGGTCTGCGGCTCGGCGAGGTCCGCTGCTTCCGCCGCGTCGAGCGCCTTGCGGGCGGCGATGCGCGAGGAATCGACGCGGCTCATCTGGCCGGCGCCGATGCCGACGGTGGCACCGCCTTTCGCGTAGACGATGGCGTTGGATTTCACATGCTTGGCGACGCGGAAGGCGAATTTCAGGTCGGCCATCTCGGCCGGCGTCGGCGCGCGCTTGGTCACCACCTTCAATTCGAGGTCGTCGACCACCGCGTTGTCGCGACCCTGCACGAGCAGGCCTCCGGCTACCGACTTAACCGTTGTGCCGGCGGCGCGCGGATCAGGTAGCCCGCCGGTGACCAGCAGGCGCAGGTTCTTCTTCGCGGCGACGATCGCGGCTGCGTCGTCGGTGGCGTCGGGCGCGATGATCACCTCGGTGAAGGTCTTGACGATCTCCTCGGCCGCCTCGGCGTCGAGGATGCGGTTCATGGCGACGATGCCGCCGAAGGCCGAGACCGGGTCGCAGGCCAGCGCCTTGGCGTAGGCTGCCTTTAGCGAGGAACCTTCGGCCACGCCACAGGGGTTGGCGTGCTTGATGATGGCGATCGCCGCCGAGCGAGCGGGGTCGAACTCGCCGACCAGCTCGAAGGCGGCGTCGGTGTCATTGATGTTGTTGTAGGAGAGCTGCTTGCCCTGCAACTGCTTCGCCGTCGCCACGCCCGCCCGCTTGTCGCCCGACAGATAGAAGCCGGCGCCCTGGTGTGGGTTCTCGCCATAGCGCATCACCTGGTCGAGGCGGCCGCCGAAAGCGCGCCAGGTCGGGTGCTCGATCTCCAGCGCTTCGGCGAACCAGCCCGAAATCGCCGCGTCGTAGGTAGCGGTGCGGGCAAAGGCCTTGGCCGCCAGCTTCTTGCGGAAATCCAGCGACAGCGAGCCGAGATTCATCTCCAGCGCGTTGATGACGGAAGCATAGTCGGCCGGATCGGTGACGATGGCGACGTAAGCGTGGTTCTTGGCCGAGGCGCGGATCATCGCCGGTCCGCCGATGTCGATGTTCTCGACGATCGAGGCGTAGCCGGCGCCGGAACGGCGGACTTCCTCGAACGGATAGAGGTTTGAAACGAGGAGGTCGATCGGCTCGATGTGATGGTCGCGCATGGCCTTGGCATGCTCGGCATCGTCGCGGATGCCGAGCAGCGCGCCATGCACCGACGGATGCAAGGTCTTCACCCTTCCATCCATGATCTCGGGAAAGCCGGTGAGCTCGGAAACGTCGCGGACCGCCAGGCCGGCCTCGGCGAGGGCCTTTGCCGTGCCGCCGGTCGAAACCAGCTCGACGCCGGCAGCGGCGAGCGCCCTGGCAAAGTCGATAAGCCCGGTCTTGTCGAAGACCGAGAGCAGCGCGCGGCGCACCGGAACAAGATCGGGCGCCGGAATGTTCTTGGTTGGCACAGCCATGGGCGGGTGGCCTTTCAAGGCGGTTGGAGGTCTTGCGCGGGCCGTAGCACATGAGGCCCGGAAATCAAGCGCGACGAATCCTCTCCGGCTACTGGCCGCGTTCCCGAAAAAGTGAAATCCTGCCGAAGCGCTATCGTCGTCCGCAGCTATAAACTCACCTATCGATGGAGGATCAAGTCATGGCGTTCGTTCGTATCGGTCAGTTCAAGTCCCTGCCGGACCAGGCGGATAAGTTGCGCTTGATCTATGAGGCCGAAGCCATCCCCGCCATTCGTGCCGCCACCGGCAATGTCAGCGCCGTGCTCATGCAGCAGCATCAGGACCGCGAGGCCTTCATGGCAATCACCGTCTGGGACACCGCCGAGGATGCAGAGCGCTACGATCGAAGCGGCCAGGCCGCGGCGATGGTCGACAAGATTCGCTTTTCCTTCGCCGGGCCGCCATCGCTCACGACCTATGAAGCGTTTGGTGTTCCGAGGCGGAACTGAGCGCGTTCAGTTGTTTTCGGGAAAGCCGGCGATATTGGTGCGGGTCAGCTGCCAGTGGACCTCGGCAACCTCCGAGGCCTTGAAGGCAAGCACGATCTGCCGGCTGCGGCGCGGGCCGCTCAGGCCGGCGAAATAGATCGATTCCTCGACCTCCGGCACCACTTCGGCGCAGGTGAAGACCCAGGTGTCGCCCTGCGCGGCGGCGAGCGTCAGGCGGTCGTGGTCGTCCTGCAGCAGGCTGATGTCGGGATGGACGTGGAAGCGCACCGTGACGAAGTCGCGGCCATTGTTGCGGATCGCGGCATTGCCCGGGCGCAGGAAACGGTCGCGGCCGGCAAGCACGTTGCCGTTCGTGCCGAGCTTCAGCTCGCGCTCATGCAGGAAACCGAATTGCTGGACATAGCCGTCATGGCGCGCGACGAAGCCCTGCATGCCCTTCTGGTCGAGGCGCTTGCAGGGCACATGTTGCGGGCCGCCGATCAGCGGCGATCCCAAAAGGTCGCTGACACGCAGCGAGTGGCTGAAGCGCGCCGACGATGTGTCGTTGAGCGTGGCGGTCGAATGCGCGGCGGTGGCGCGCGCCAGTGGCCGAAATTCCGGGGCGCCGTAAGTGTCGATGCCGGCATTGACGATGAAGTGCTGGCGCCCGGAGGAAAGCTCGAAGGCGAGGCAGCCGGCATGGGCTGCGTTGGAGACGTCGATCGGCGGCGGAAGACCGGCGTCGGCGATCACCGTCACGCCGCCCATCGACAGGCGCTCGTAGCCGGAATGCGGCGCGTGCAGCAGCGGCGCGCCCACCGTGTCGTCATGGCGCATGATGGTGGCGATGCGGTCGTGGATGGTGGCGCCCATGCCGTTGAAGCGGGCGAGGCTGCCGTCCTGGTGGCGGAAGAAGCGCAGCGCCGGCAACATGCGGTCGATGGCGCCGATCAGGGCCGCCGGCGGCGCCTCGGCCTGGTTGGCATAAGTCTGACGCAGCGGCAGAAGGTCGGCCAGCAGCTCCAGCACCGCCATCGGCTTGCGCGAGATATGGCCGCCATCGGGCAGGATCTGATGCTCCAGCTCCTCGGCAAGGTTGCGTGTCGCGGCGCGCAGCGCCGACGCCGGCGCCGGCAAGGACAGCGCGGCGAAGGCGAGCGCGATGCGGGCGCGCAGCCTGGCTTCGCCTTCCGGCATCTCGCGCGCCATCGAGCGCAGGTAACGGATCTGCACGGCGAGCGATTTGAGGAAGGCGCGGTAGAAAGGGAATTCGGCGCCTTGCAGCACCACCGAGGAATGCTGCAGCCAGGCGATCACCCGCTTGGCCGTCGTTCCCGGCTCCCAGGCGATGCCTGAGATCTGGTTGCCGTGCATGGCGATCCAGTCGGTCACCAGGGCCCTGGCGTTGGCGGCGGCGAGCTCCGTGCCGGTGGCGCGCATATGGCGCAGCCAGCGGAAGCCATGCAGCGATTTCTGCCAGCCGCGATTGGGCACGTCGAGCTGGAAGGGCGAGGTGCCGCCGGTCTCGACCAGATGGCCGGACAGCGGGTAGCGGCCGTAATAGATCTCCAGCGCGATCTGCGGATCGGCGAGCCGCAGATCCGGCGGCGCGATCAGGACACGTTCGGGCGTGCGGCCGGAATAGCGCCAGCGATAGACCGGGCCGGCGCGGAGGCGCCGGCGCGTTTTGCGCCAGAACTCCCTCGCGACAAGCGTCCAAAGACGCGTCGTGCTGCCGGCAACAAGTGCCAATAGCCCTCCTGATGTCCCCATAACCCAAGCACAAGCTTATGCGATTCAAGAACTTATGCGAAGGCGGATTTCGCCGAAGTGAACCGCTTCACGCCGCTTTCCCCGGGCCGTCCCTAAAAAAGTCAGGGGTTTCCGAGGCATACCGCCGGTGATGGCGCGGCCTATACCCTCCTGTGGCGGCGGCGAAACTCGCTCGGCGAACAATCCTCCCGGCTCCGGAAAAGCCGGGAAAAGTAGAAGGCATCGGTAAAGCCCACGGCCTGCGCGACCGCCTCGACGGGCGAATCGGTCGCCGCCAGCAGCTGCTTGGCGAGGTCGAGCCGAATACGCAATTGGAATGCCTTCGGCGATAGCCCGGTATGCAGCGCGAACCTGCGCCGCAACGTCGCCGGCGACATGCCGAACCCCGAGGCAAGCGCGTTGAAGTCGATCGGCTCGCAAGCCTGGTCGCGCAGATCGTCGATGGCGCCGCGCAAGTCCGGATGGGCGTCGCCGCCGCTTTGGCCCGCGTCCTGCCGGGCAGCCTGCACGACCAGCCGATACAGGGTGGCGGCGGCCTCCGCCTGGCCTAGCGGCGTGTCGGGGGAGAGCTCGGCATGGAGCCGGTCGAACAGAAGGCGCATGCCGCCGAGGTCGGACAAGGGGACGACCGGGGCCTGCTCGACGATGAGCCGCATGCGGGTGAAGTCGCGCGTGAGCGAGCCGCCGAAAAGCGCCCAGCGTTCGTTCCAGCCTGGGTCGTCGGGTCCATAGGAATGGGCCGTGTCCGGGAACAGCCAGAAAAGGCAGGGCGCGACGATCGCCTGCCTGCCGGCGGCCCCGGTTTCCAGCCAGCCCCGGCCTTCCTCAACCAGGACAACGGCGAAATCCGGCAGCTTTCGCCTGACGATGGCCCGGCTGACGCGATGCCGGCCTATGCCCCTGACCGACAGCCCGCCCATGGCGGCCGGCGGCGATCGATACAGCGCATAGGACGAAGCCGGCATGAGCGAAAAGTCCAGGCTGAAATTTCTGTCCATGGGAGGTGCCGGGAAGCTAAGCCATTGTCCGGAGAAATTGAAGAACGCCGGATGATTGAAATGTCGATATCTTCCCTCGGGGGCGTTTCCGCGAATGATGTGTCCACGGTTGCCCTGACGGCCAACGGCAAAGCGCTGTCCACGGCGCCGGACAGGCTGGGTCATCTCTCGCCGACCGATCCCTCGGTCGGCATCGAGGCCATTCGCCATCTCTATGCGACGCAGGGCTATGTCTGGCTGAAGGGGCTTTTGCCGCGCCGCGCCGTGATCGATTTCCGCGGCTTCGCGCTCTCGCAGCTCGCCCACAGCGGGTTGCTGAAGCCGGGGACCGCCCCTTCGCTGGGCATGGCCTCCACCGGCGCGTTCGATCGCCAGCTCGCCGATCGCCGGCTGATGTCCCTGGTCCGTTCGGCCGCCTATGAAGGCTTTTGCGCGCAGCCCCGCCTGTCGCGCCTGATGGATGCCTTCGTGGAAGGCCTGTCCTATCTGCACAGACGAAAGATCATGCGCTTCACCATGCCTGGAACGACGACCGCCACGCCGGCGCATTACGACCTCGTCTATCTGCGCGGCGGCACAAGCCGCGTGGTGACGGCCTGGATCCCGATCGGCGACACGTCCATCGACATGGGCGGGCTGATCTACCTGGAAGGATCGCACGCCGTCGGCACCGCGATGGAGGCCAGCTTCAGCAGCGACAATGCCGGGCTCGACCCGGAGGAGCGCATCAGCGCCTACAACCGCAACATGAGCAAAGGCGGCTGGGTGTCGAAGGACCTGCCCGCGATGGCCGAGCGGTTCGATACACGCTGGCTCATGGCGGATTACGAGGCGGGCGACGTCGTGCTGCACTCGCCCTACATGATCCACGCCTCCACGACCAACCGGAGTGTCGGTGGCTTGATCCGGCTGTCGACGGACATCCGCTACCAGAATGTCGACGACGAGATCGACGCCCGCTGGGGGAGCCACTGGAGCCTCGACGACATGCTTTAGGATGTATCGATATTCAGGTGAGGCTGGCTGCGAGCCGCGATTTCCTGCGCTTCCGGTGCTCACGTACTTGAGTACGCTCCGCTCCGGTTCTCGGAAACCGCCACTCTCGGCTCAGCCTGACCTGAATCTCGACACATCCTGAGCGGCCCGTCACACGCTAGATTTCGCGCCGCATCCGTGCGGCGAAGAAGCCGTCCAGGCCCGATACCCCGGGTGATCCGAGCGGAAGGTCCGCCGGCGTGGTGCGCAGCGTGCCTTCGGGGGTCAGGAACGGATCGACGGCGGCAAATTCGCCTGGCTGGATCGGGTCGGCGGCGACGCCAGGGTTGCCAGCGAGGAGATTGCGATAGAGCTCCTCGCCCTCGATAGGGTCGAGCGAGCAGTTGGAAAAGACCATGCGGCCGCCGGGCCTGACGAGACCGACGGCATGGGCAAGCAGCCGGCGCTGGAGGTCGGCGAGCTTTTCGACGTCGGCCATGGTCTTGGTCCAGGGCACGTCGGGGTGGCGCCGCACGGTGCCGGTCGAGGAGCAGGGCGCGTCGAGCAGCACGGCGTCGAACAATTGCGCCGGCCGGTAATCCAGGAGGTCGGTCTGGACGAGTTCGGCGGTCAGGCCGAGGCGGTCGAGATTCTGCTTCAGCCGCGCCAGCCGGTTCTTCGAGGTGTCGACCGCGGTGACCTCGGCGCCGGCGAGGATAAGCTGCGCCGTCTTGCCGCCGGGCGCGGCGCACAGGTCGGCGACGCGCTGTCCGCTTATGTCGCCGAACAGGCGCGCCGGCAGGCTTGCGGCTGCGTCCTGCACCCACCAGGCGCCGTCGGCGAAACCGGGCAGGTCGGTGACATTGGCGGGGAGCTTTTCGACACGCACCGTGCCGGTCGGCAACACGATGCCGCCAAACCGCTCGGCCCAGAGCGCGGGATCGGCCTTGACGGTGAAATCGACCGGCGCCTCGTGGCGATGCGCGGCAAGGATGGCGCGCGCCCTGTCGGCTCCGTAGGCGGCGGTCAGCCGCTCGGAGAACCATTGCGGCGCCTCGCCGGTCGCGGCAAGCGCGGGGGCAAGCTCGGCTTCCTTGGCGCGCGCCAGCGAACGCAGCACGCCGTTGACGAGGCCGGAAAAACGCGTCGTGCGCGGATCGGACTTGGCGTGGGTGACGGCAAGATCGACGGCGGCGCTGTCGGGAACGTCGAGGAACAGGATCTGCGCGGCGGCGACATTGAGGATATGCGAAAGCGCCGTGGCGTTGGCCGGCAGCGGCTTTTCCAGCCGCTTCGACAGCAGCCCGGCAATGGTCATGCGATGGCGCAGCGCTGTGACCAGGATGGCGCGCACCAGCGCGCGGTCGCGGCCGTCCAGCGCCTTATATTGCGGGTGGCCGTGCTCGTTGTCGGTCAGGCCGTCAAGCGGTGTGCGGGCGTCGATGACGGCGGCAAGCAGGCGCGCCGCCGCCTTGCGCGCGGCAAGGCCGGCGACATTCTCGTCATCGGTCTTGCGTTGCGGATTGCTCGAATGTCCGGGCCTCGGCGGCGTCACGACCAGGGGCCTTTCGACCGGACATTGCGCGGCCCGGTCGGGTTGCGGCCCCAGGGATTGGGCTTTGGTGGCGCCGGCCTTGCCTGCGGGGCCTGGTCTGCCGGCTTACCCCATGGCCCCGCTGACGGCTCCTCGGGCTGGAGGGGTGGTGGAGAAGCCTCGCGCCGATTGGCGGGCGCTGTGCCACCCATCCCGCGCGCCATCTCCTGCAGCGCCGCGATGCGGTTCTCGGTGCTCGGATGGGTCGAAAACAGGCTGTCCATGCGCTCGCCATGCAAGGGATTGATGATGAAAAGATGCGCCATCGCCGGATTGCGCTCGGCATCCTCATTCGGGATTTGCTCGGCCCCGCGCGCGATCTTGTTGAGCGCCGAAGCCAGCCACAACGGATTGCCGCAGATCTCGGCGCCGCGCCGGTCGGCTTCGTACTCGCGGGTGCGGCTCACCGCCATCTGCACGATCATCGCGGCAAAGGGCGCGACGATCATCGCCAGCAGAACGCCGACGAAGCCGAAGGGATTGTTGTTGTTGCGGCTGCCGCCGAGGAAGAAAGCGAAATTGCCAAGCATCGAGATCGCGCCGGCAAGCGTTGCGACGATCGTCATAGTCAACGTGTCGCGATGCTGCACATGGGCGAGCTCATGCGCCATCACCGCCGCGACCTCCTCGTGGGAGAGGCTCTGGAGCAGGCCCGTGGACGCCGCCACGGCGGCATTCTCGGGATTGCGGCCGGTGGCGAAGGCGTTGGGCTGCGGGTTGTGGATCAGATAGGTCTTCGGCATGGGCAGCCCGGCCTGCTTGGCCAGCGCCTGGACGATCGCGTAATATTCGGGCGCGTTCTTCTCGTCGACCTCGACGGCGCGGTTCATCGACAGCACCATCTTGTCGGCGTTCCAATAGCTGAACAGATTGGTGCCGGCGGCGATCAGAAGCGCGATGACCATGCCGCCCGAGCCGCCGATCAGATAGCCGACGCCCATGAACAGCGCCGTCATCGCGGCAAGAAGCATGGCGGTGCGAAGCGTGTTCATCGTTTCATCCGTCTATGGTCGGGGCGAATAGGAGTCGATCCTCTCGGTTTCATGGCTATATGATGGGAAACGGTCGCTCCCGTTTCAATCGGCAAGGACTTATCGCATGATCGAAGAGCCAGGCAAAACCGAAGCTGCTGCAGCGACCGACGCGCCGCAAAAGACGCTGACGCCCGAAGCGCAGCGGGCGTTGGCAGAGGCTGAAGCGCGTCGTCAAAAGTATCGAGCGGCGGAAGCGCAATTGCCGAAGGAAATCGGCGGCCGCGGCGGCAAGGAACCTGGCCGCTACGGCGACTGGGAGGTGAAGGGCCTCACCAGCGATTTCTGACAAGAACTGGTTTGCGAGCGAAATCTGCCGAATAGTGGTCGCGCAGATTGCATGCGTTGACGATTGGTCGAAGGCCCATCGCTTCGTCATCCTATGGCGGAGCAAGGGGCGAAGCGACGCGCGCAGACCATAGGGTCCATTCCGTGACGTTGAGGCGTTGCCACGGTGCAGAATTCTGCTCCGCTGCATTCCTCGGCCAAGGTCACGGAATGGATCCTCGGGTCTGCGCTCCGCTGCGTGTCGCTCCGCCCGTGGATGACGAAGCTCGCAAGCTTCTGCCAATCTCGATGGTTCGGCTGATTTAGCGAGACGAACGGTGAAAATCTCACCCGCCGACAAGCCTGCAATCCGTCAAAATCCTTGTACGAGGGACTAGGCTGCAGCCCGTGTCGGCGACAACGCGATGAAACCTGTATCGTCGACCGCAATGCCGATCTCGTCATAGGAACCGATTGCCGGGTGCGGCGTGACGAGCGGGTGAACGTGCGTGGCGCTGATCACCATCACCGACGCGCCGGAAGCCTCGCCCGCCGCGATGCCCGCCGGCGCATCCTCGAAGACCAGGCAGTCGCGCGCCTCGACGCCGAGACGCCTTGCCGCCAGAAGGAAGCAGTCCGGCGCCGGCTTGCCATGGGTCACGTCTTCCGCGGTCACCATCATGGCGGGAACCGGAATGCCGGCCGCCTTGATGCGCAGCAGCGCCAGCTCGCGCGGCGCCGAGGTGACGATCGCCCAGCGCTCCGCCGGCAGCGATTCCAGGAATGCGACGGCGCCGGGGATCGGGACGATGCCTTCGAGATCGTCTGCTTCGGCCTTGAGCAGCAGATCCGCCTCCGCTAGGGGATCGACACCCGGAAGCTTCAGCGCGGCGATCGTCTCACGCGCGCGCCTGCCATGGATCGTCGGCAGGAAAGCCGCCACATCAAGGCCATGCCGGTTTGCCCATGCCGTCCACACTCGTTCCGCCGCGGCGATCGAGTTGAGCACCGTGCCGTCCATATCGAACAGGAAGGCGGCGAATTTTGAGCCTGCAAACATCGGATGTCCTGGAGAATCGTTTTCGGGGAGGGGCGAAACGCAAAGTGCAGTTTAGACCGGGCAGGACCGCCTGAGAAGGGAACAGGTCAGCGTCGATAGAACGCTGACCTGCCCTCACTCCTTGGTTTTATGCAATTGCGGACGGAAAACCGCCGCGCATTTTTCCTGAATTGCTCCAGACGCCGCCATTTCGACTCGGCGCTGGAACTAGCCCCGGCTCGCGGCGTTGAACAGGCAGTCTTTCCAAAATCACCAAAGGGGGCATGCGATGCTGATCCGGCTCGGCTATGAAATCGCCATCGAATGCGCGGCGGCGACGCCGATCATCTCGCTTCTCGACATCCATCCCGAGCGGCATGCCGATATCAAGCGGCAGACGCGGGTTCTGACCTCGCCTTCGGTGCCGACCCGGACCTATCGCGACCACCACGGCAATATCTGCCGCCGCTTCACGGCGCCCGCCGGCAGCTTCCGCATCCTCTACGATGCAGCGATCGAGGACAACGGAGAGACCGACGAGGTCAATACGCTGGCGCGCGAAACGCCGGTGGCGGAATTGCCCGACGACGTGCTGGTCTATCTGCTCGGCAGCCGTTACTGCGAGACCGACCATCTCAGCAACATCGCCTGGCAGCTTTTCGGCCATCTGCCGCCCGGCTGGGCGCGCGTCCAGGCAATCGTCGACTATGTCAACAGCCGGCTTTCCTTCGGCTACGGCTATGCGCGCGCCACGCGCACGGCGGCCCAGGCGCATGAGGAGCGGGTCGGCGTCTGCCGCGACTTCGCGCATCTGGCGATCGCGCTCTGCCGATGCATCAACATTCCGGCCCGCTACGTGAACGGCTATCTCGGCGATATCGGCGTGCCGGCCGATCCGGCGCCGATGGACTTTTCGGCCTGGATGGAAGTCTTCCTCGACGGCAGGTGGTACACATTCGATCCGCGCCACAACCGGCCACGCATCGGCCGGGTCGTCATCGCGCGCGGCCGCGACGCCACCGACGTGCCGCTGCTGCATAGTTTCGGCGCGCACCAGCTCAGCCTGTTCAAGGTCTGGACCTACGAGCAGGACGGCAACCGCTTCAACCCTCCGCACCACGGCGTCGATCGGACGGCCAGCGCGCAGATGCTCCTTTGATGTTCGGGGCGATGCCGGCCTGACCTCAATCTCGACAGACCCTGCGCCGCGCCTGTTTCATGGCTGCCGCTGACCCGCTTCGGCACAGGTCGAACTGTGCCGAAGCGAGAACGACCGCGACGGGTTTGGAGATCATGGTAAGCGCTTCATGAAGGTCGCTTGGCCGGTGTATTTTTGTTTACTTCCCGTTCACTCTAGGATTTGCCGAAATCCAGCAAAAACAATGGATTAACCTGCCGTTAAGCGTCTTTCGGCGGTCGCCGGCCGGGTCTGGCCGAAATCCTGCAACGCCTTTGTCGAGCGGCACGGTGCCGCAAACAGTGGAGGCGGAAGGGATGCGGCAGTTCAGAGGTGTCGTTCGTGGGGTGGACGGCTTTACCCGCAATCGCGAAGGAAATTTCGCGGTCCTGTTCGGAGTTGCCGCATCGGTGCTCGCGCTGGGGGTGGGATTCGCGGTCAATATCTCGCAGCTCTACAATGCGAAATCGAGCTTGCAGGGCGTCGTCGACGCCGCTGTGACCTCGACGGCCCGCGATCTCACCCTCGGCGTCATCACCGAAGCGGACGCCAACAAGACGGTGCAGGCATTCCTCGACGCCAACAGCGCGGCCGGCATCCTGCAAGCCAACCGGATCGTGCTGGACAAGCTCACGGTCGACAGGACGGCCAGCACGGTACGGGCGGATGTGCACGCCGATGTCAGCCTTTACTTCCCGGTCTTCAGCATCGGCGACATGCAACGGGTCAAGTCCTCGACTACCGCGCTCTATTCGGACAAGACGGTCGAGGTGGCAATGATGCTCGACGTCACCGGTTCGATGGCGGGCCAGAAGATCAAGGACCTGAGGACGGCGGCGGGCAACGCGGTCGATTCTTTCCTCGCCGGCCAGAACGCCGCCAATCCGCGCGTGCGGGTGGCGATCGTGCCTTATGCTAATTCGGTCAATGTCGGATCGCTCGCCGCAAGCACGGTCTTTGTCGAGACCAACGCCAGCGAGCGCAAGCAGGCGCCGGGCAATGACGATCCAAAATATGTCTCGGCCTCGCCGCGCCCGGATACCTGCGCGACCGAGCGGAAGGGCGCCTATCAATATTCGGACGCCGGTCCGGATGTGAGCATGGTCAACCGCGATCTCTATTTGTCCGGCTTCGCCAGGGACACCCGCACACGAGCCTGTCCCGTCGCGACAATACAGCCGCTGACCACGGATGCCTCGGCCCTCAACAATGTCATCAAGAACCTCGATGCCTCCGGCGGCACCGCGGGCCATATCGGCGTGCAGTGGGCCTGGTACATGCTGTCGGAAAACTGGGGCGGCGTCATGAAGGCCTCGCAACGGCCGGCCAGAATGGATCCGAAGCAGGTCGCGAAATACGTGATCCTGATGACCGATGGCGAATTCAATCTGTCCTATTTCGACGCCAGCGACCCGAGCCAGGTCTACAACGACGCCGGCAAGGTGCAGACACGTACCGCTGCGACGACGCTCTGCGCGGCCATGCGCGACCAGGGCATCGAGATCTTCACCATCGGCTTCGCGCTTACGGAGAAGAACGCCAAGTCGACGCTGCAATCCTGCGCCAGCCCGGACACAAGCAATAGCAAGCATTTCTACCAGGCCGCCAATGGCGCCGAGCTCGACCAGGCGTTTCAGGATATCGTGCGCAACATCGACAACCTTACGGTGACCAAATAGCGGCCAAGCCGCTGAGCTGCAGCATCGATCTCAAAAGGAAAAGGCCGCCGCTTCTTGCGAAGCCGGCGGCCTTCCGTGTTTCCGTCCATGACGCGGCTTCTGGCGGCAGCCCCTCCGGGCTACCTGCCGCGCGTCTCGCGCCTTAACGGGAAGACTGCTTCCCGGAAGTGCAATCCGCTGAGCTCACGTTATAGGAAACGAAATCACTCGACATCGGATCACCTCCTTTCAGTTCGTTGAACACACCACAATGATGGGGTGCGCCGCAGCAAAAGACAAGGGGCCGGCATTACGGCGATCCTGCAGGCTTCTCCCGTTCAACCAGGCGCTCGGCATTCCGGTTGTCGATGGGGCACGATTCTCGTGAGACGCTGATGTTTTGGGGAATTGAAGATGAGGAATGTTGGCTGTACAGACGGAATAATGGGGGGTGGGCCGAAGCAACGTTTACTGGCACTTGACGGACTTCGAGCCTACGCCGCGCTCGCGGTCATCGTATACCATGCGATATTGCTGTTCGATCACGGGCTCATTCAGCGCGTGCTGCCAAAGACATTCTGGGACGTGGATGCCAGCGATGTTTGGGCGAAGGCCTGGCTCTCGACCTTCAACGGCGCAGCGGCCGTGGAGTTGTTCTTTTTACTGAGCGGCTGCGTTCTGATTCGGTCGTTGGATGCCGCCAGGGGCAGGTGGCCGTCGGTTGCGGCTTCCTTTGCGATCAAGCGCGCTCTGCGTATCTATCCCGGCTTGATTCCATGCGTTGCCGTGACCGCTGCGGTCACTCCGTCCGCCCTTTCGTGGGGCGACATCGCCGGCAACATGGCACTGTGGAACTTCGATGTGGTTGGCCCGAGCTGGACCTTGCAGGTCGAGATGCTTGCCATTCCACTCCTGCTCATCGTGAGCATACTGCATCGGAACTGGGGCGCCTGGGGCATGCTCGCGGTGTTGGTCGTGGCCGTCATCGCGAGAAAGAACCAGGAGATGTTCGTAGCTCCACTGCTTGGCCAATTCGGCTATCTGTTCATTCTGGGCACCCTGGTGCCGAGCCAGGTCGGGCGTTTCACCGCATCGTTGGCGAAGCCAGTCGGTTGGATGCCCGTTGTCTTGGCTTTCGTCTTTCTTCGGCAATGTCTGGGTGGCATGGATCTGGTGACGGCGGCCCTCGGCTTTGTCCTTTTGGCGCTGCTCTACCATGACGACAAGGCGGCTACGGCGCCTGTGCTCGTGTCTCGGGTCCCGCAATTTCTTGGGAAGGTGAGCTTCGGCATCTACCTTTGGAATGTGCCGTTCTTCTACATGTCGTACCTGCTGCCGAAGGCGCTGTGGTCCCTCGATACCGTGACAGCGGGGCTCATCATTTCTGCGGGGATCGTTCCTCTGAGCATTTTCCTCGCCACGCTCAGCTATCGGTTTATCGAAGTGCCTGGCATAATGCTGGGAACCCGCTTAACGAGCCTCGGACCTTTCGGCTCGCGGCGTCTCTCTGCGCCAGAAGCGGCAAACTGATCTGCCTCGAAATGGCTGGGCGCAGAGTGGCTCCATGGGCATCCATCTGGCGGTAGGGGGCCATTCTTCGGAACGGCGTGCCGAGCCCATGGATTGACGATCGCGGCGGCCCGCATGCCGATGCGTGGGGCGTCGGCACACTCAGGCTATTTTTCAACCACCAGGTAGAAATCGCATCGGCGCGCCGATCGCGATGCGCGCTGGTCGGTCGACGGTGCAATAGACGCCGAGATTGTGGGCGTTGTGGCGCACCAGGTTGCGCAGGATGCCGGGATCGGTGTCGAAGCCGGGTTCGTCGCCGAAACCGCCTTGGGCGATGATGGTGAAGCCGCAGCGGCGGCAGGGTTCGGAGACGGTGAGCTCGAGATCGCCGACCGCGAGCTTCCTGCCGATCCATTCCGTTTCCGGGAAGGCGCCTTCGACTGGCGCCGTGTCGACGACGATGTTGGGCCGGAAGCGGCGCGGATCGGGCGTGCCTTCTGGATGCAGCGCCTTCAGCCGGGACAGCGAGGCGGTGGTGAGCAGGTGGATCGGCGCCTTGGCATAGCGGGCCTCGGTCAGCGGTCCGGCATAGTCGGGCGCCGTGTTCTCAGCGCCGAACGGTCGGATTTCGGCGTCGAAGCCGAGAAAGGCCGATACGGCGCGGTTGCTTTCAGGGTCGGGCGCCGGCAGCCAGCCGCCGCCGGGCACCGCCACTTCGAGCCGCCTGTGCTGGCTCAGCCGGGTGCGGATCAGCGGCACCTTGTGCCATCTGGCCTCCCGGTCGGGTCTGGCGATCTCGCCGTCGGAAGCATCGACCAGTCCGAACAGCCGGTCGCCGTCGACGGTCTTCAGCCCGACGGAGATGGCGTCCAGCCGCTCGCCGGCGAGCGAACTCGCCGGATAGCGCCAGAGCTGGCTGACGGCGCCGAGGATCGCCCCGCCGCTCATCAGCCCTTCTTGTTCTGCCGGTTGGCGACAAGGTCGTCGACCACGGCCGGATCGGCCAGCGTCGAGGTGTCGCCGAGCGCGCCGAAATCGTCCTCGGCGATCTTGCGCAGGATGCGCCGCATGATCTTACCGGAACGGGTCTTCGGCAGGCCCGGCGCGAACTGGATCTTGTCGGGCGTGGCGATCGCGCCGATCTCCTTGCGGACATGCGCGACCAGCTCCTTGCGCAGATCCTCGCTCGATTGGGTGCCGGCCATCAGCGTGACATAGCAATAGATGCCCTGGCCCTTGATGTCGTGCGGGTAGCCGACGACGGCGGCCTCCGAGACCTTGTCATGGCTGACCAGCGCCGATTCGACCTCAGCCGTTCCCATGCGGTGGCCGGAGACGTTGATGACGTCGTCGACGCGGCCGGTGATCCAGTAATAGCCGTCGGCGTCGCGGCGGCAGCCGTCGCCGGTGAAGTACTTGCCCTTGTAGGTCGAGAAATAGGTCTGCACGAAGCGGTCGTGGTCGCCATAGACGGTGCGCATCTGGCCCGGCCAGGAATCGGCGATGCAGAGATTGCCGTCGGTGGCGCCTTCCAGCACCTTGCCTTCGCCGTCGACCAGCTGCGGCTGGACGCCGAAGAAGGGCCGCGTGGCGGAGCCTGCCTTGAGGTCGGTGGCGCCCGGCAGCGGCGTGATCATGATGCCGCCGGTCTCGGTCTGCCACCAGGTGTCGACGATCGGCACCTTGGCGTTGCCGACGACGTTGTAATACCACTCCCAGGCCTCCGGGTTGATCGGTTCGCCGACCGAACCCAGCACGCGCAGCGACTTGCGCGAGGTCTTCTTCACATGGCTGTCGCCGGCGCCCATCAGCGCGCGCAGCGCCGTCGGCGCGGTGTAGAAGATGTTGACCTGGTGCTTGTCGATCACTTCCCAGAAGCGCGACTGCGAAGGATAGTTCGGCACGCCTTCGAACATCAGCGTCGTGGCGCCGTTGGCCAAGGGCCCGTAGACGATGTAGCTGTGGCCGGTGACCCAGCCGACATCGGCCGTGCACCAGTAGATGTCGCCGTCATGGTAGTCGAAGACATATTGGTGCGTCATCGAGACGAAAACGAGATAGCCGGCGGTGGTGTGCAGCACGCCCTTCGGCTTGCCGGTCGAGCCGGAAGTGTAGAGGATGAACAGCGGGTCTTCCGCCTTCATCTTCTCCGGCTTGCAGTCGGCCTTAACGGTCGCCGCCTCGTCGTGGTACCAGACGTCGCGCCCCGGCACCCAGCCGGTCTTGCCGCCGGTGCGGCGCACGACCACGACCTTCTCGACCTTGGTGCCGGCCCTGGCGGCGATCTCGATCGCCTTGTCGGTGTTGTCCTTGAGCGGGATCGGCTTGCCGCCGCGCAGGCCCTCGTCGGCCGTCACGACGATGGTCGACTTGCAGTCGTCGATGCGGCCGGCCAGCGCGTCGGGCGAGAAGCCGCCGAACACCACCGAATGGATCGCGCCGATCCGCGTGCAGGCCAGCATCGCATAGGCGGCTTCCGGGATCATCGGCATGTAGAGGGTGACGCGGTCGCCCTTCTTGACGCCATGCTTCTTCAAGACATTGGCGAAGCGGCAGACATGCGCGTAGAGCTCGTTATAGGTGACCTTGCGGTCGTCATAGGGGTTGTCGCCTTCCCAGATGATGGCGGTCTGGTCGCCGCGCTTCTTCAAATGCCGGTCGATGCAGTTGTAGGAGACGTTGGTCCGGCCGTCCTCGAACCACTTGATCGAGACCTTGCCGTCGAAGGAGGTGTTCTTGACCTTGGTGAAGGGCTTGAACCAGTCGATGCGCTTGCCGTGCTTGCCCCAGAACTTGTCCGGGTTCTTCACGCTGTCGGCATACCATTTGAGATAGGTGTCGTTGTCGATCAACGCGTTCTTCTTCCACGCCGGCTGGACGCGGTGGACATGCACATCGGACATTTTTCAGCTTTCCTCCGGGACCGTTCCGCCGGCTTGAAGCGCCGGCGGCATCGCGGCGAAGCGGCCGCGAATTCGCGGGCATTATTAACAGTTCCGCCGTGACGGCAATATTAGACGTTGGATTCGCGCGGCGGGATGACGCAGGGGCAGGCGTGAACCGCTGACAGCACTCGCCGCATGTCGCTGCTAACCAACTGTTTTAGCGAAGGAAAAGCCGGACAGGATCAGAAAAAATCAATAGACAGTTAAGCAACTGGGCGCAGAATCGAAGATCGGGAGGAAAGGAGATCGATCCTAAGGGGGCTGCCATGCAAGACCATTGTGAAATGGACCTGATGCTCAGGGGCTATGGGCTGACCACGGCCAAGATCCTCTACCACTTCCCGGACCATCCGCATCTCTTACAGAGCTACATCTGGCAGGATTACGACATCGCGCCGAAGTTCCCGGTGCTGATCCGCTTCATCGAGTTCTGGAAGACCAAGCTCGACGGTCCGCTGCATTCGGTGACTTACACGCATCACAAGCTGATCGCGCCGAACGAGTGGCGCAAGGTGGATGGGGAGTTCGTATTGCACTGAGCGACGCAAAGTTTCTGTGGACGTCGAATGTTTGGCGGAAGCGCCCGTCGCTTCGTCATCCACGGGCGAAGCAAGGAGCGAAGCGACGCGGCGCAGACCCGAGGATCCATTCCGTGACTTCGAAGCGTTGCGACGATCCAGAATTCTGCTCCGTTGTGCTCTACGATCGAGGTAACGGAATGGATCCTCAGGTCTTCGCGACGCCGCTACGCGACTGCTCCGCCCGTGGATGACGAAGCCCGGAGGGCTGCAGCCAATCGCAAACGTTCGCGCTGCCCAGATAGGAACGGTCGCTACATGCTCACACCGCCGGCGGGTTCAGCCGGGCGAAACCTTCCTGGCGCCGATAGGGAAAGTAAGGATAGGGCGCGGTCACTGCGCTTGCTTCATCGAGCGCCTTGATCAGCTCGGGCGTCAGCGCCCAGCCTACGGCCCCCAAATTCTGACGCAACTGCTCCTCATTGCGTGCGCCGATGATCACCGACGACACGGTCGGCCGCTGCAAGAGCCAGTTGATGGCGACCTGCGGAACGGTCTTGCCGGTCTCGGCTGCGACCGCTTCCAGCGCATCGACCACCTTGAACAGAAGCTCGTTCTCGACCGGAGGCCCGAAATCGGCGGTGTCGTGCAGCCGGCTCCTTTCCGGCAAGGGCTGTCCGCGGCGGATCTTGCCGGTGAGCCGGCCCCAGCCGAGCGGACTCCACACCAGCGCGCCGACGCCCTGGTCGAGGCCGAGCGGCATCAGCTCCCATTCATAGTCGCGGCCGACGAGCGAGTAATAGACCTGATGCGCGACGTAGCGCGGATAGCCGTGCCTGTCGGCAAGGCCGAGCGACTTCATCACCTGCCAGCCCGAGAAATTGGAGACGCCGACATAGCGCAGCTTGCCGGAACGCACGAGATCGTCCAGCGCCGACAGCACTTCCTCGATCGGCGTCGAGGCGTCAAAGGCGTGAAGCTGCAGCAGGTCGATATAGTCGGTGCCGAGGCGCTTCAGCGCCGCGTCGACGGAGCGTATCAGGCGCGAGCGCGACGAGCCCCAGTCGGCCGGGCCGTCGCCCATCGGCAGGGACGTCTTGGTCGAGATCAGCACCGCGTCGCGGCGGCCCCTGATGGCCTCGCCTAGCACCTCCTCCGAAGCGCCGTTCGAATAGACATCGGCCGTGTCGAAGAGATTGACGCCCGCCTCCAGGCAGATGTCGACCAGCCGGCGCGCCTCCTTCGCGTCGCTGTTGCCCCAGTGGCCGAAGAGCGGGCCGGAGCCGCCGAAGGTTCCGGCGCCGAAGGAAAGGGCGGGCACTTTCAGGCCGGAGGCGCCGAGAGGTCGATAGTCCATCTTTTTCTCCTGATCGGATGTCGAAGGGATCAGCGCTCAGCACTGCGCCGTGACCGGCTTGCCGATCGCCCGGCCGCGTTCGAGACGCAGCGCCACGAGCACCACGCCGAGCGCGGCGAGCGGCACCAAGCCGGCGACGAGGGGGACGGCGCCGAGGCCTGGACCATGATCGATGACGAAGCCGCCGAGCCAGGCGCCGATGGCGTTGCCGAGATTGAAGGCGGCGATGTTGAAGGAGGAGGCCAGGCCCTGGCCGGCGCCCTCGGCCTTCTCCAGCACCCACATCTGCAGCGGCGCGACGGTGGCGAAGGCGGCGGCACCCAGCAGGCCGACGGCAACGATCGCGGTGATCGGCTGATGGATCGCCGCGGTCATGACGAACAGCACCGCCGACAGCGCGACCAGCGTGCCGACGACGGTCGGCACCAGATGGCGGTCGGCGAGGCGTCCGCCAAGCAGGTTGCCGGCGACCAGCCCGCCGCCGAAGACGAGCAGGATCGGCGAGACGGCTCCCTCGGAAAAGCCGGTGACGCGGGTGAGGATCGGCGCCAGATAGGTGAAGGCGGCAAAGACGCCGACCCAGCTCAGCACCGTGGTCAAAAGGCCGAGCAGCACCGGCCTGCGGCCGAGCACGGCGAGCGTGCCTTCCGAGCTCTCCTCCTCGTCCGCTGCGGCCGGCTCGTCGCGCGGCACCAGCAGCGCGATCACGGCAAAGGCGACGACGCCGACCAGCGTGACGGCAAGGAAAGTCGAGCGCCAGCCATAGGCCTGGCCGAGCCAGGTGCCGAAGGGCACGCCGAGAATGTTGGCGACGGTGAGGCCGGTGAACATCAAGGCGATGGCCGAGGCCTTCCGGTTGGGCGCGACAAGGCCAGTAGCGACGACCGAGCCGACGCCGAAGAAGGAGGCATGGGCGAATGCGGTCAGCACGCGCGCCGCCATCAGCGTCCAGTAGTCGGGCGCCAGCGCGCAGGCGAGGTTGCCGACGGTGAAGACCACCATAAGCGCAAGCAGCAAGGTCTTGCGCGGCAGGCGGCCGGTCAAGGCGCCGAGCAGCGGCGCGCCGACGACGACGCCCAGCGCATAGCCGGAGATGAGCAGGCCCGCGGCCGAGATCGAGACGCCGAGATCGGCGCTGACGTCGAGCAGCAGGCCCATGATGACGAATTCGGTGACGCCGATGCCGAAGGCGCCGGCGGTAAGGGCATAAAGAGCAAGGGGCATGGCGATCGTCCGTTGTGCTGGAGGACGCTTATCTCCCGCGCCCCGGAATCTTTGCTGGCGCATGATCTTTCCCAAAAACCGGTTCCCACTTTTTGCTTTCGCTGACCTTCGGTTCGGGATCATGCACGGAGAAGATCGTGATCCTCCAGGCTGTGAACCAGCCTTGCATCAGGCATATTTTCTGTGAAATAGATTCACGAATGGCGAGACCCGACATCAACCGTTCCGGCGAGATCGAAGTGTTCGTCCGCGTCGTCGAGGCGGGCAGTTTCTCGGCGGCGGCGCGGGCGCTGCGCATGACGCCGTCGGCGGTGAGCAAGCTGATCGCGCGGCTGGAGGCGCGGCTTGGCGCGCGGCTGATCAGCCGCTCGACACGCAAGCTGCAACTGACGCCCGAGGGAACCGCCTTTTACGACAGCGGCCTGCGCATCCTCGCCGATCTCGATGCGGCGGAGCGGGAAGCCGCGGCGGGGGCTGCGCCGCGGGGCCGCCTCAGGGTCAATTGCTATGTGCCGTTCGGCCAGCACCGGTTGATGCCGCTGTTGCCGCGCTTCGTCGAACGCCACCCGGAAATCTCCGTCGAGGCGGTGCTGACCGACAGCGTCATCGACCTGATGGAGGAGCGCGCCGACGTCGCGATCCGCGCCGGCCCGCTGCGCGAGTCGAGGCTGGTGGCGCGCAAGCTCGGCCAGAGCCGGATGGTGGTCGTTGCCGCACCTACCTATCTCGAAGCGCGCGGCACGCCGCGGACGCCGGCGGACCTCGTCAGTCACAATCTACTCGCCTTCGGCTTCGTGCGGCATATAGACGGGATGCCATTCGTAGATGCGAAGGGTGCGCCGGTCATGGTCCCGATTGCCGGTAATTCGACGGTCAGCGACGGCGAGGCGATGCGGCTGACGACACTGGCGGGCGCGGGCATCGCAAGGCTGGCGCGCTGGCATGTCGAGCCCGACATCGCCGCCGGGCGTCTCGTGCCGCTGCTGGAAGCGTTCAACCCCGGCGACGAGGAACCGACGCACGCCGTCTATGTCGGCCAGGGCAAGCATCTGCCGGCGCGGGTGCGCGCCTTCCTCGATTTCCTGGCGGAGACCGTTCGTCTCTGAATAAGGAAAAAGCCGCGCGTCCAAGGACACGCGGCTCTGACATGTCTGCTCAAAATGAAAGGAATTACGCCTTCGACACGAAAGGCGCTGGACGCCGGCCGGCGCCTTGTCGCTCCAGCATCCAGCCGGGATATTCGGCAGGCAGCGCGCTCACCTCGTCAAGCCTGGCAAGATCGTCGGCGTCGAGCTTCAGACCGGTCGCGGCGAGGTTCTGCTCAAGCTGGTCCATGCGGCTGGCGCCGATGATGACGCTCATTACGAAAGGTTTTGCCAGCACATAGCCCAGCGCCACGGTGGGGACGCTGACATCGTGCTTCTTCGCGACGTCGCGCATGACCGCAACCGCCGCCCAGGCGCGGTCCTCGTCGACCGGCGGGAAGTTGAAGGAAGCGCGGCGGCCCTCGCCATTGCCGGGCGCGCCGGGGCCATATTTGCCGGAGAGCAATCCGCCGGCCATCGGCGACCAGACCATCAGGCCGAGCTTCTCTTCATTGATAAGCGGCACGATCTCGCGCTCGAGATCGCGGCCGGCGATGGAGTAATAGGACTGGATGGTCTCGAAGCGGGCAAAGCCCTTGCGCTCCGCGATGCCCAGCGCCTTGGCAATGCGCCAGGCCTGCCAGTTGGAGACGCCGACATAGCGGACCTTGCCGCCGGCGACGAGATCGTCGAGCGCGCGCAGCGTCTCGTCGATCGGCGTCACCGTGTCGGTGCCGTGCAACTGGTAGAGGTCGATATGGTCGAGCTGCAGCCGCTCCAGGCTGGCGTCGACCGAATCCATGATATGGCCGCGCGAGGAGCCGCGTTCGTTCGGCCCGTTGCCCATGGTGCCATGCACCTTGGTGGCGATGATGACGTCGGATCTTTTGACGCCGAGGTCCTTGAGCGACTGTCCCAGCAACTGCTCGGACTGGCCGACCGAATAGACGTCGGCCGTATCGAAGAAATTGACGCCGGCGGCGATGGAGCGGCCCACGATTTCGTTGACGCCCTTCTGGTCGAGGCTGGCGATCAGGCCCCATTGGGCATTCTGGCCGGCGGCGCCGAAGGTCATGGTGCCGAGGCAGAGCTCGGAGACGAACAGGCCGGTGTTGCCAAGCTGGTTGTAGCGCATGGTGCGATTTCCCCGGGAACAGGAGTGGATGACAGGGGGGAAATAGGAACGGCCCGTTTCGTTTCAAGCTCTGGCGTAAGCGCCTTGGTCAACTTGGCGTGAAGTTGCCAACGTCGGATCCCAGAGCGGTCAGACTTCCCAGGGATTGAAGATCGCAACGCCGACGTCTTCGAAATCGGCAACGTTGCGCGTCACCAAAATGAGGTCGTGGACGAGTGCCGTAGCAGCAATAAGTCCATCCGCGTCACCGCGCGTGCGCAAGGCAGAGATACGGCCCCATTCAGCCGCTATTTTCTCGTCTATGTCGAGAATTCGATTTTCATAGCTGTGGCGCAAACCATGAAACCATGCCGCAAGATGGTTTGCCGCTTCCGAATCGCTTCGCCGCTTCATTTCGATTCCGTGCGCGATCTCGCCGAGTGTGATTACGCTCAGAAAGAAAGACTGCCTGTCCTGCTGGACTAACCAATCCGCCACAGAGCCTTGGCGCTTTCGAGCGGCCGAGACGACGTTTGTGTCCAAAAGAAACATCAAAGGTCAACGTCTCTGCCGGGCCCTTTGGAGCGGCGGTTGACTTCCTCGGCAAATTCGTCGTCCCATTCAGGGCCAGAGAGAAGATATTCCACCAACGAAGGTTTGGATCCAACCAACCTTTCGTATTCTTCCGCGGCCAGAACAACAGCAGCGGGCTTGCCACGTAATGTGATCGTCTGGGGCCCTTTTTCGCGGGCCTGTTGAACCAATTTCGAAAGATTGTTTTTTGCGTCCTGCAAATGCCAGTTCATTGGAAAACTACCTAGCTAGCTTGGCTAGATATATACCTGGCGAGATGGATTAGCTACGACGTGCCTGGATCGCGGTTTAACCTCACCGGCTGCCGAAGATCGCCGAGCCGACCCTGACGCCGGTCGCGCCGAAGGCGACGGCCGTTTCGTAGTCGCCGGACATGCCCATCGAGAGCTTTGCGACGCCGGCCTCGCGGGCGAGCTTGTCCAGCAGCGCGAAATGCGGGCCGGGGTTTTCATCGGCCGGCGGGATGCACATCAGGCCCTCGATGGCGAGGCCGTGCACGTCGCGGCAGCGTTTGACGAAGGCGACCGCCTCGCGCGGCTCGATGCCGGCCTTCTGCGGCTCGGAGCCGGTGTTGACCTGGACATAGAGTTTCAGCGTCCGACCCTGCTTGCCGATTTCCTTGGCCAGCTCGGCGGCGATCTTCTCGCGGTCGACGGTCTCGATGACATCGAAAAGCGCCACCGCTTCCTTGGCTTTGTTGGATTGCAGCGGGCCGATCAGATGCAGCTCAAGGTCGGGAAACGCCTCTCTCAGCGCCGGCCATTTGCCCTGCGCTTCCTGCACGCGGTTCTCGCCGAAGACGGGCTGGCCGGCCTCGATGACCGGGCGGATGTCCTCGGCCGCGAAGGTCTTCGACACCGCCACAAGTGTGACGGCACCGGGCTCGCGCTTCGCCTCGCGTTCGGCGCTCGCGATCTTCGCCTTGACCGCGTGAAGCTGCTCTACGGCGCTCGTCATGCCACTATCCTGCCTATAGTTTTAACGCCGACGCCGGCTCGCCGCAGTTGACGGGTCCGGCAATCCATGGTGAACACCGCGACGACACTTCCCGGCCGCCGGCCATTGTCCGGCGCCTCGTGCCTGCTTTTAAGTGAAAAACATCCGATGGCAACCGAACGTTACAATCCGCGCACCGCAGAGCCCAAATGGCAGAAGGCCTGGGCCGACAAGAAGCTGTTCGAGGCCAGGAACGACGACCCGAAGCCGAAATACTACGTGCTCGAGATGTTCCCCTATCCGTCGGGCAAGATCCATATCGGCCACACCCGCAACTACACGATGGGCGACGTGGTGGCGCGCTACAAGCGCGCCAAGGGCTTCAACGTGCTGCATCCGATGGGCTGGGACGCGTTCGGCATGCCGGCCGAAAACGCCGCCATGCAAAACAAGGTCCACCCCAAGGACTGGACCTACGAAAACATCGCGGTGATGCGCGAGCAGCTCAAGATGATGGGCCTGTCGCTCGACTGGGCGCGCGAGTTCGCGACCTGCGACGTCGACTACTACCACCGCCAGCAGATGCTGTTCCTCGACTTTGTCGAGAAGGGGCTGGTGACGCGCAAATCCTCCAAGGTCAACTGGGACCCGGAGGACATGACGGTGCTCGCCAACGAGCAGGTCATCGACGGCCGCGGCTGGCGCTCGGGCGCCCTGGTCGAGCAGCGCGAGCTGACGCAGTGGTTCTTCAAGATCACCGATTTCGCGCAGGACCTCTTGGACTCGCTCAACCGGCTCGACGAATGGCCGGAAAAGGTCAAGCTGATGCAGCACAACTGGATCGGCCGCTCGGAAGGGCTGCTGATCCGCTGGCCGCTGGCGGCACCGGTTGGCGACACGCATGAGCTGGAAGTCTACACGACCCGGCCCGACACCATCTTCGGCGCCTCCTTCATGGCGGTCGCCGCCGACCATCCGCTGGCGAGAAAGGCCGCCGAAAACAATGTCGAGCTGGCCAAGTTCATCGAGGAGGTCCGCCACATGGGCACCTCGGTGGCGGCGCTGGAGACGGCCGAAAAGAAGGGCTTCGACACCGGCATCCGCGTCGTCCATCCGTTCGACGAGAGCTGGACGCTGCCGGTCTATGTCGCCAATTTCGTGCTGATGGAATACGGCACCGGCGCCATTTTCGGCTGCCCGTCTGGCGACCAGCGCGACCTCGACTTCGCCAACAAATATGGCCTGCCGGTGATCCCGGTGGTGATGCCGGAAGACGCCGATGCCAAGACCTTCCAGGTCATCGAGGAGGCCTATGTCGATGACGGCGTGATGATCAATTCGCGCTTCCTCGACGGCATGAAACCCGAGAAGGCTTTCAACGAAGTCGCGAAGCTGCTGGAAGAAAAGACGATCGGCGGCCGGCCGATGGCGGAGCGCAAGGTGAATTTCCGCCTGCGCGACTGGGGCATCTCGCGCCAGCGCTATTGGGGCTGCCCGATCCCGATGATCCACTGCGAGGCCTGCGGCGTCGTGCCGGTGCCGAAGGCGGACCTGCCGGTGAAGCTGCCCGACGACATCGAGTTCGATCGTCCGGGCAATCCGCTCGACCGTCATCCAACCTGGCGGCATGTGAAGTGCCCGCAATGCGGCCGCGATGCGCGGCGCGAGACCGACACGATGGACACCTTCGTCGATTCGTCCTGGTATTTCGCGCGCTTCACCGCGCCCTGGGCCAACGAGCCGACCGAGCCGAGGGCGGCCGACGAATGGCTGGCGGTCGACCAGTATATCGGCGGCATCGAGCATGCGATCCTGCACCTGCTCTATTCGCGCTTCTTCACCCGTGCCATGCGCGAGACCGGGCATCTGAACCTCGCCGAGCCGTTCAAGGGCCTGTTCACGCAAGGCATGGTGGTGCACGAGACCTACCGTGTCGGCGGCCCATCCAACAACGGACGCTGGCTGTCGCCGAGCGAGGTCAGGATCGAGGACGCCGGCGGCAAGCGCCGCGCCGTCGAGATCGCCACCGGCGAAGAGGCGACGGTCGGCGCGCTGGAGAAGATGTCGAAGTCGAAGAAGAACACGGTGAGCCCGGAAGACATCACCGACGGCTACGGCGCCGACACGGCGCGCTGGTTCATGCTGTCGGACTCGCCGCCGGAGCGCGACGTCGAATGGACCGACGACGGCGCGGCCGGCGCGCACCGCTTCGTGCAGCGCGTCTGGCGCCTGGTGCAGATCGCGGCCGATGAGCTTGCCGGCGTCAAGCCGGCGGCGGCAAAGGATGGCGAGGCGGGCGCTGTTTCCAAGGCTGCGCACAAGATCCTGAAGGCGGTCGGCGAGGACATCGAGAAGCTCGGCTTCAACCGCGCCATCGCCCGCATCTATGAGCTCGCCAATGTGCTGACGACGCCGCTCAACGACGTCGCCGAAGGCAAGGCCGACGCCGCGCTGAAGGGCGCCTGCCGCGAGGCGGTGGAGATCCTGGTGCATATCGTCGCGCCGGTCATGCCGCATCTGGCGGAGGAATGCTGGCAGGCGCTGGGCGGCGCCGAGATGGTCGCCGAACGGCCGTGGCCGGTCTACGATCCAGCTTTGGTCGTCGACAACGAGATCGTGCTGCCGGTGCAGGTCAACGGCAAGAAGCGCGGGGATTTGACAATTGCCCGCGACGCGGATCAAGGTGCCGTCGAAAAAGCGGTGCTGGCCCTCGACTTCGTGCAAAAAGCACTGGAAGGTAAGGCTCCGCGCAAGGTGATCATCGTCCCGCAGAGGATCGTCAATGTCGTTGCCTGATCCGGTGAAGTCAGAAGCGGTCCGCCTGCGCGGCCGCTTGGCGGTCTGCGGCATGGCCGCCGCGCTGGCGCTGGTCTCGGCCTGCACGGTCAGGCCGCTCTATTCCAACCAGCCGCTGTCGCCCGGATCGACGCTCAGCGCATCCGCCGAGCTGGGCTCGATCTCGATCAAGCCGGTCAACACCCGTTACGCGCAGCAGGTGCGCAACAATTTGATCTTCGCTTTCGGGCAAGGTTCGGGCGAGCCAGCCTCGCCGGCCTATACGCTCGATCTCGGCATCAGCGAACTCGTCGAATCGGCGGCCATCGTGCAGGTGCAGACCCAGGAAGACGAGCCGACCGCCGGCACGGTCACGCTCACCGCCAATTACGTGCTCAGGGACACCGCGACCAACACGGTGATTGCCGTCGGCAGGCGCTCGATCCCGTCGTCCTTCGACCGGCCGCGCCAGGAGTTCGCGGCCTATCGCGCGCAGATCGACGCCGAGAACCGCGCCGCCCGGGAACTGGCCGACCTGCTGCGGCTTTCCATCGCGCAGGATCTTGCCAAGCACGGCAAAAAAGCCTGACCTCAATCTCGGCACACCTTCGCGCACCGTTTGAAACAAAAAGGCCGGTCACCCGGCCTTTTTTCTGTTCTGACAAGATGCCGACCTCAGCCGATCTTCTGGCCGGTCTTGGCCCAGTCGGCGAGGAACTGCGCCAAGCCCTTGTCGGTCAGCGGGTGACTGACCAGCGCCTTCAGCGTCGCCGGCGGCGCGGTGATGATATCGGCGCCGATCAGCGCGGCCTGCTTGACATGGTTCACCGTGCGCACCGAGGCGGTCAGGATCTCGGTCTTGAAATCGTAATTGTCGTAGATGGTGCGGATTTCCGAGATCAGCTCCATGCCGTCCGAGCCGGTGTCGTCGATGCGGCCGACGAAGGGCGAGATGAAGGAGGCGCCGGCCTTGGCGGCCAGCAGCGCCTGGTTGGCCGAGAAGCAGAGCGTCACATTGACCATGCGGTTCATCTCGGTGCGGATGGTCTTGCAGGCCTTCAGGCCGTCCAAAGTCAGCGGCACCTTGATGGCGACATTCGGCGCGATCTTGGCCAGGATCTTGGCCTCGGCCATCATGTCCTTGTATTCGGTCGCCACGACCTCGGCCGAGACCGGGCCCTCGACGATGTCGCAGATCTGCTTGGTGACTTCGGCGATCTTGCCGCCCGATTTCAGGATCAGAGACGGGTTGGTGGTGACGCCGTCGACCAGCCCCAGATCGTGCAGCTCCTTAATTTCCTTGATGTCAGCGGTGTCGACAAAAAACTTCATGGCTGTCTCCTTGGGGATCGCCTGGCGCCCGCCAGGCACATAAGAGGGTCACTCTTTGATCTAGAGCAAAGTCGGGGCAAGGTCACGCCTGATGATGGAAGATTCGCCCTTTGTCGCAGCCGCGCCGGTGCTGGTGCCGATGCCGGCCGAACGGCCCTACACCTACGCCGTGCCGCCGGGCATGCGCGTGGTGCCGGGCTCGATCGTGCGCGTGCCGCTGGGGCCGCGCCAGGTCGCGGGCATCGTCTGGGACGGTGTGGTCGAGACGGTCGATGCCCGGAAATTGCGGCCGATCGAGGAGGTGTTCGACTGCCCGCCGATCGACAAGGCGATGCGCCGCTTCGTCGACTGGATCGCGCAATACACGCTGTCGGCTCCCGGCATGGTGGCGCGCATGCTGCTCAGGGCGCCGGAGGCTTTCGATCCGGAGCCGTGGATCGAAGGGCTGCAGCGCACGCTGGCCGAGCCGGACCGGTTGACGGATGCGCGGCGCCGCGTGCTGGAGACGGCTGAAGGCGGGCTGGCCTGGACGCGCTCGGGATTGGCGCATGCGGCGGGCGTGTCCTCGACCGTGATCGACGGCTTGCGGGCACAGGGCGTGTTCGAGACGGTGATGATCCCGCCACGGCCGGTGGTGCCAGCGCCCGATCCCGGTCACGCCGTTCCTGAATTGATGCCGGATCAGAAAGCGGCGGCCGAGAAGCTGCGCGCGGCAATCGCGGCCGATGCCTTCAACGTCACGCTGCTCGACGGCGTCACGGGTTCGGGCAAGACGGAAGTCTATTTCGAAGCTGTGGCGGCCGCGCTCGACAAGGGCGGGCAGGTGCTGATCCTGTTGCCGGAGATCGCGCTCACCCATGCCTTCCTCGAACGCTTCCAGGACCGGTTCGGCGCCAAGCCGGCGGAGTGGCATTCCGACCTGCCGCCAAGGATGCGCGAGCGCGTCTGGCGGCAGGTCGCCGAAGGCGGCGTGCGCGTCGTCGCCGGCGCGCGCTCGGCGCTGTTCCTGCCGTTCAAGGAACTCGGCCTGATCGTCGTCGACGAGGAGCACGACCCCGCCTACAAGCAGGAGGATCGCGTCTTCTACAACGCGCGCGACATGGCGGTGGTGCGCGGCCATATCGGCGGCTTCCCGGTCGTGCTCGCCTCGGCGACGCCGTCGGTGGAAAGCCGGGTCAACGCCAGCCAGGGCCGCTACGACCGGGCCGTGCTGTCGTCGCGTTTCGCGGAAGCCGCACTGCCTGACCTGAAGTCGATCGACATGCGGCGCTCGCCGCCGGCGCGCGGCGGCTTCCTGTCGCCTCTGCTTTTGGAGCAGATGCAGCGCACGCTGGAGAGAAAAGAACAGTCGCTGCTTTTCCTCAACCGGCGCGGTTACGCGCCGCTGACGCTGTGCCGCGTCTGCGGCCACCGCTTCGGCTGTCCGGTCTGCTCCGCGTGGCTGGTCGAGCACCGGTTTCGCGGCCAGCTCGTCTGCCACCATTGCGGCCACAATGAGCGGCGGCCGGAAGCCTGTCCGGAATGCGGCACGCTGGATCACCTCGTGGCATGCGGCCCGGGCGTCGAGCGAATCGCCGAGGAAGTGGTCGGGCATTTTCCCGATGCCCGCACCATCGTGCTGTCGTCCGATCTTCTGGGCGGCGTGCGCCGGCTGCGGCTCGAGCTCGAGGCCGTCGCCAATGGCGAGGCCGATATCGTCATCGGCACGCAGCTCGTCGCCAAGGGCCATAATTTTCCAGGCATGACGCTGGTCGGCGTGGTCGACGCGGATCTCGGATTGGCCAATGGCGATCCGCGCGCCGCCGAGCGCACTTTCCAGCTGCTCAGCCAGGTGACGGGCCGCGCCGGCCGCACCGGCAAGAAGAGTCTCGGCCTCCTGCAGACCTACCAGCCGGATCATCCGGTGATGCGGGCCATCGTCTCCGGCGATTCGGAAGCCTTTTACGAGCGCGAGATCACGGAGCGCGAACGCGCGGCGCTGCCGCCTTTCGGCCGGCTCGCCGGCATCATCGTCAGCGCCGCGACGCGGGGCGAGGCGGAGAGCCATGCGCGGGGCTTGCGGCGTGCGGCGCCGCAGGCTTCCGATCTCTTCGTGCTCGGCCCGGCCGAGGCGCCGCTGTCGCTGCTCGGCGGCCGCCACCGCTTCCGCCTTCTGATCCAGGGCGGGCGGCGCGCCGACATCCAAGGTTTCATCCGCGCCATGCTGGCCGAGGGGCCGAAGCTGCGCGGCTCGGTGCGGGTGCAGGTCGACATCGACCCGCAGAGTTTTCTGTGAGTTTGCGGAATTACTCCCTCAGATCACTCTCGGTGAAGGGGTTCAGGTGAGGTACATCGAGAACCGCAAAATGTCGGACATTGGCTGTTAAGACGGACATGCCGTTCAAACGGGCAGTCGAGGCGATCACGACGTCCGCCAAGCCAGGATTGAAGCCTTTGGCGATTGCGGCATCTTCCAGTTTCCCGGCGTCTCTGGCGATTGCGACGTCCACTGGCAGAATGCGCTGGTCGAATTCCGTAAGCAGCCGTTCGAACCAGTCCCCGATACGCGCCGCCTTCGAACTTGCACCCGATCGTCTCAGTTTCGCGACGCCTTTTTCCAGCTCTAAGACGACGATGGATGACATGTGCCAGGAGCCGCGTTCCCGCTGTTCATTGACCCACGTCAGCAGGTGTGAGGGAAGCGGAGGACGGTCAGGCGCAAAAGCCGATAGGAACGACGTGTCGAGTAAATAGCCGCTCAAAATTCGACGTCCCGTGACGGCGATTCGTTGCGCTCAAATTCGATACCGCCAGGATACTGAAGCAGGAAGTCGACAAAGGCTTTTTGGCTGCCTTGCGGATAAAGCTTTCGCCCCTCATCAATCGGAACAACCATGGCAATCGCTTTGCCATGCCTGGTGATGGTAGTAGGCTCACCGTTTGCCGCGGCCTCGATGAGTGCCGAGAGCCCTGCCTTGGCCTCCCGAAGCTGGACGGTTTTCATGATGACCTCCATGTAGTCTCATGTGGTCACAATATAGAGATTGCATCGGAAAGGGACAAGTCCTCATGAAAACCCTGTCGTAAGCACATGAGTTGTCCGGGTTAGGTAGCACATGAGTTGTCCGGTTTTATCGCCAGCGCATGGAGGCTGGG
>NZ_JAIUIM010000027.1:0-92735 GCF_020165615.1 Mesorhizobium sp. BH1-1-5 | reverse complement strand
CCCCCCCCCCCCCCCCCCCCGCGACGAAGACGACGGCCGCGACGCGAGCGAGGGCTTTGCCGTCCATGGCCATGAGCTCAGCGGTTGAACATCTGAACGTCGCCGGCCTGGTAGCCGGAGCCAGGGGTCAGGAAGCGGCGGCGTTGCTCGCGGCCCTGGTCGACCGCAGCGGCGCGTTCGGCTTCGGTCAGCGCCTGGGCGCGACCATTGGCGGCCACCACGGCGGTCAGGTCGGCAAGCTGCTGGCCCTGAAGCGCAAGCAATTGATTGCCGGCCTGCGTCGCCTGCAGCGCACCGGTCGCAGACTGGCTGGCGCCGACCAGCGCCGACATCTGCGCGCGGCTGGTCTCAATGTTTCCGACGACGCCCGCCTGGACGCGCATGGCGTCCTGAAGACTGCCGACCGTGTTTTGCCAGCGCGAGCGCGCCTCCGTCACGAGCTGCTGGTCGGAAGCAGAAAGCGAGACGTCGCCATATTGCTGCTGAAAGGCCTTGTCGACCTGCTGGACGTCGAAGGCGATGTTCTGTGCCTGCCCGAGAAGCTGTTGCGTGCGTTGCACCGACCGCTGCAGTTGCTGCAGCGAGGACCACGGCAGGCTCGCCAGGTTGCGCGCCTGGTTGATCAGCATCTGGGCCTGGTTCTGAAGCGAGGTGATCTGGTTGGTGATCTGCTGCAGCGAACGCGCGGCCGTCAGGACATTCTGGGAATAGTTCGATGGATCGAACACGATGAAGGCATGGGCTGGGGCCGTCATCATCGGCGTGATCGCGAGCGGAGCGGCAAGCATCGCTGCGACCAGAAGAAGGGCGCCCGGCCGGCTTTGACGAACAGTCATGGTTGGGGATCCTTTTCAGGTTGGGGAACAGTGAGGTTGGGAATGAGGTCGGCGGCCCAGCCGACGTCGCGTGCACGCAGCCAGGCCGCCAGGAAGCCGTCGCGGCCATGCTCGGCGACGATGCCGCCGATCAGGGCCTGATCGCTCTTCGAGGACGCGGCGCAAAGTGCGAGCCCGACCTCGGACAGGCCGAGCTCGAAGAGCCGGTTGCCGAGACGGGACTGGCAGTAGTAGTCACGCTTCGGCGTCGCACGTGCCAGGAGCTCGATCTGGCGGTCGTTCAGGCCGAAGCGGCGATAGATGGCGGTAATTTGCGGCTCGATCGCGCGTTCATTGGGCAACAGCAGCCGGGTCGGACAGCTTTCGATGATCGCCGGCGCGATAGCCGAATTGTCGATGTCTGCGAGTGACTGGGTGGCGAAGACGACGCTGGCATTCTTCTTGCGCAGCGTCTTCAGCCACTCGCGCAACTGCCCGGCAAACGCGTCATCGTCCAGTGCAAGCCAGCCTTCGTCGATGATGAGTAGCGTCGGGCGACCGTCGAGCCGGTCGCCGATGCGATGAAACAGATAGGAAAGCACGGCCGGCGCCGCCGGCGTGCCGACCAGCCCCTCGATTTCGAACGCCTGCACGGATGCTTGGCCGAGGTGCTCGGCCTCGGCGTCGAGCAGCCGGCCGTGAGGGCCGCCAACACAGTAGGGACGAAGCGCCTGTTTCAGGTCATTGGCTTGCAGAAGCACGCTGAGCCCGGTGATGGTGCGCTCCTCGACCGGAGCCGAGGCGAGCGAGGTCAGCGCCGCCCAGATATGCTCCTTGGCGTCCGGCGTGATCTGGACCCCCTCGCGCGTCAGGATCGCGACGATCCAGTCAGCCGCCCAGGCCCGGTCGTATGTGTCGTGGATGCGCGCGAGCGGCTGGAGTGAAACGGAAGCGTCCATGCCTTCGGTGAGGTGACCTCCGAGATCGTGCCAGTCGCCGCCCATTGCGAGCGTTGCCGCCCGGATCGAGCCGCCGAAGTCGAAGGCGAAGATCTGAGCATTGCGGTAGCGGCGGAATTGGAGCGCCATGAGCGCCAGCAGCACCGACTTGCCGGCGCCGGTAGGGCCGACGACCAGCGTGTGCCCGACATCGCCGACATGAAGGACCAGCCGGAACGGGGTCGAGCCTTCGGTCTTGCCGTAAAGCAAGGGAGGACTGACCAGATGCTCGTCCCGTTCCGGCCCCGCCCACACGGCAGAAAGTGGGATCATGTGGGCGAGATTGAGCGTTGAGATCGGCGGCTGACGGACATTGGCATAGGCGTGCCCAGGCAAGGAACCGAGCCAGGCGTCAACGGCGTTGACGGTCTCGACGATCGCCGTGAAGTCGCGGCCCTGGACGACCTTTTCGACGAGGCGCAGCTTCTCGTCGGCCACGCGGGGGTCACAATCCCAAACCGTGAAGGTCGCGGTGACATAGGCCATGCCAGCCATGTCGGCGCCGAGCTCCTGCAGCGCCGTGTCCGCGTCGGCCGCCTTGTTGGCGGCGTCGGTGTCGAGGAGTGCCGATGCCTCGTTGGTCATCACCTCCTTCAGGATCGAGGCGATGCTCTTGCGCTTGGCGAACCACTGCCGCCGTATCCTGGTCAAAAGGCGGACGGCGTCGACCTTGTCGAGCAGGATCGCGCGGGTCGACCAGCGGTAGGGGAAGGCCAGCCTATTGAGGTCGTCAAGCAGGCCGGGTGTCGTGGCGGTCGGGAAGCCGACAATCGTCAGCACGCGAAGATGCTTGTCGCCAAGCCGCGGTTCGAGCCCGCCGGCGAGCGGCTCGTCGGCCAGCAGCGCATCGAGATAGATCGGCGTCTCTGGGACGCGCACCCGATGGCGTTTGGTCGAGATGGTCGAATGCAGGTAGGTCAGCGTCTCGCCGTCATCGAGCCAGCGGCATTCAGGCATCAACCCGTCGAGCAGGGACAGCACGCGCTCGGTCCGGTCGACAAAGGCGCGCACGATCTCGCCCGGATCGGCGCCCGACTGGCCGCGACCCTCATAGAGCCATCCCTCGGCCCGCGTGGCGTCTTCGGGCGGCGACAGGAAGAGGAATGTGAGAAAGTAGCTCGATACGAAATGAACCCCTTCCTCGTCGAAGTCGGCTTTGCGCTCGGCATCGAGGAGGCCGGAAGCCGCATCGGGGAACTGGCTCTCGGGATAGGAAGCCGCTTCGTGCCGCTGCGCCTCGACGAAGATGCTCCAACCCGAGCCGAGCCGGCGAAAGGCATTGTTGATGCGCGCGGCCACCGCGACAAGCTCCGCCGCGACGGCGGAGTCGAGATCTGGCCCGCGAAACCTCGCGGTGCGCTGAAAGCTGCCGTCCTTGTTGAGCACGACGCCCGGCGCGACCAGTGCCGCCCAAGGCAGATAATCGGCAAGTCGGGCAGCCGTCCGGCGGTATTCGGCAAGGCCCATCATAGCGGCGCTCTCAAACCGTCAGATGCCCGGGCAGCCGCAGGTGCCGGCGTCCGACTTCGAAAAAAAGCGGATCGCGCCTGGCAGCCCATACCGCCGTGAAATGTCCGATTGCCCATATGAGAAGACCAACCAGCCAGAGCCGCAGCCCAAGACCGACCGCGCCCGCCAGCGTGCCATTCAGGATCGCGATCCCGCGCGGCGCGCCCCCGAGCAGGATTTGCTCGGTCAGGGCCCGGTGGACGGGCACTGTCCACCCAGGTACCGCGTCGAGCTGTTCGAAAGCGGTTGTCATCAGATCAATGCTCCGCCGCCGAAGGAGAAGAACGACAGGAAGAAACTCGACGCCGCGAAGGCGATCGAAAGGCCAAAAACAATCTGGATCAGCCGCCTGAAGCCGCCCGAACTGTCGCCGAAGGCCAGCGTGAGGCCGGTGACGATGATGATGATGACGGCGATGATCTTGGAGACGGGTCCCTCGACCGACTGCAGGATCTTTTCGAGCGGCTGTTCCCACGGCATCGAGGAACCCGACGCGTAAGCGACCGGCGCGACGACGAGGTTGAAGGCGATGGCGGCGCTGACTGCAGCCAGGCTGCCGTGGCCGCGCGCAAGCAGGCGGATCATGAAATTTCTCCTGTGTTGATCGGGGTAGCTTCAGCAATGCGGTAATCGCCATCGGGGCCTAGACCCTCGACCCTGACCAGCTCGACGAGCCGTCGCGCGGCGCCGCGTCCGGCGAGCACGGCGACAAGGCCGATCGTGTCGGCGATCAGCGAACGCGGGACAGTGACGACGGCCTCCTGGATCAGTTGCTCAAGGCGGCGCAGCGCGCCAATGCCGGAGCCAGCATGAAGGGTGCCGATGCCGCCGGGATGCCCGGTGCCCCATGCCTTCACGAGGTCCAGCGCTTCGGCACCTCGCACCTCGCCGATGGGAATGCGATCGGGCCGCAGGCGCAGCGACGAGCGAACCAGATCGGAAAGCGTGGCGACGCCATCCTTGGTGCGCATCGCGACGAGGTTGGGAGCCGCGCATTGCAGCTCGCGGGTGTCCTCGATGATGACAACCCGGTCCGTTCCTTTGCCCACTTCGGCGAGCAACGCGTTGGTCAGCGTCGTCTTGCCAGTCGACGTGCCGCCGGCCACGAGGATATTTGCCCGGCCAGCAACCGCGGCGCGCAACATAGCGGCCTGGCCAGAAGTCATGATGCCCGCGGTCACATAGTCATCGAGCGTGAAGACGGCGACCGCGGGCTTGCGGATCGCGAAGGCGGGTGCTGTGACCACGGGCGGCAGCAGGCCTTCGAAACGCTCGCCTGTTTGCGGCAACTCGGCCGAGACGCGCGGGGAGCGGGAATGGACCTCGGCGCCGACATGATGGGCTACCAGGCGCACAATCCGCTCGCCGGCGGCAGGCGCGAGCATTTCCCCCGTATCCGCCAAACCTTCCGAGAGCCTATCGACCCAAATCCGACCATCCGGGTTCAGCATCACTTCAACGACCGCGGGATCGTCGAGGAACCGGGCGATGGCGGGTCCGAGCGCGGTGCGCAGCATGCGCGAGCTGCGCGCGTGTCCTTCGGTATCGTTGTGCGAGATAGCCATCCTGTCCCCGTAGGATCGGAATTCGTCGAGCGGTTCCCGGTCGGGGATGATCAAGAGAGGTCTGGGGCGCTCAGATTCAACCGGTGTCAGCTGTCAATCGTAGCGTAGCGCGCAATGACCGGCGAACGGCGGCGCCAAAGACCGTGGCGCCCTACGGAGACCTACTGACGACTTCGCCGCGACGTCCGGAATATGAATACCCGCAATAAAATGTACATGTTTATTGACACGCGAGTCTCGCCGGGTTTATGAGACAACCTCGATGGCCTGCCGGTGCAGGCGATCAAATTTTCATGGTGCGGAGGATTGCCATGACGTCCGGTCCACGGGGCGCGATTTCTCAGCGCAAACCCGCTTTCCCCTGGCACGCCGAAACAATACTGACATCGTCGTCACCCGCGTCAGCAAAAGGCGGTGGCGCCCCGTGAGCATGCTCGACATCTTGTTTGGCATTCTACAAGGGCTGGGTACCACCGCAGAGGTCACGGCCTACGCCCTGGTCTTTGCGGTCCCCTTCGCCATCGTTTTCGGCGTCGCGCAGTTTCTGACCGTCGGCATGACCCGATTTCTGGTTACCGCCGTGATCGAATTCTGGCGCAGCTCGGCCGTCGTCGTCCTGCTTTTCGTCTTTTACTACGTGCTGCCGGTGCTCGGCGTCACGCTTTCGGCGATGACCGTCAGCGCGTTGGTTCTCGGTCTCAACACCGGCGGCTATGCCAGCCAGGCGGTGCGCGCCGGGCTGCAGTCTCTTCCTGCCGGCCAACGCGAGGCGGGCATGGCGCTCGGCCTTTCGCGACCGGCGATCCTGCTCCTGATCGAGCTGCCGCAGGCGTTGGTCGCAATGAGCCCCACCTTCGTCAACAACCTTATTCAGCTCGTCAAAGCGACTTCCCTTGTCTCGTTGGTCACGCTGACGGACATGACCTTCCGCGCAAAGGAAATCTCGCAGACCGAATACGATCCGGTCGCAATCTATTCGGCGCTATTGCTTGCCTTCTTCTTGGTCTGTTACCCGATTGCGCTTGCCGGCCGTTGGCTCGAGGCCCGCGTCAATCCCGAAAAAGGGCTTTCTCGTGGGATTTGACTTCCACTTCGCGCTCGCAAGCATCCCGACGATCATCGGGGCGATCGGGGCGACGCTCCTCGCCACGGTCTTGAGCTGCATTGGCGCATCGGCGATCGGCTTCATGTTCGAGATGATCCGCCGCGGCGGCGGTGCGCTTGGTTTCGCGGTTCGCTTCCTGATCGACTTCATCCGCTCGACGCCGGTCCTGGCCTGGCTCTATTTTCTCTATTTCGTCCTGCCCGTCTACGGCATCCGGCTTAGCGCCATGACAGTGGGCATACTAGGGCTCAGTCTGTACTACAGCGGTTATCTGGCGGAGGTGTTCAAGGCGGGCATCGATGCCATTCCGAAGGGCCAGCAGGAAGCAGCCAGGGCTTTGTCGCTCAGCCCCCGCGACACGGTCATTTTCGTCATCGCACCGCAGATGCTGCGCAACATCGCCGCCCCGCTCGGCAACTATCTGGTATCGATCCTCAAGGCGACGCCCTATCTCGCCGTCCTGGCCGTGCCGGAAATGCTCGGACGCGCCTTCGATATCGCTTCCGAGACCTATCGCTACGCGGAGCCGCTGACCGTCGCCGGCATCCTGTTTCTGGCCCTGGCGCTGCTTGTTGCTTACAGTGTGAAGCGCATCGAGCAGCGCCTGCTTGCACCTGGACGGCGCTGATGCTCGCTCAAGCCCCACATCCAATCTCAGCCGTTGAATCCCTCCCCCTTGTGCGGATCGAGGGCCTCAACAAGTGGTTCGGCGCCATACACGTTTTGAAAAACATCGATCTAACGGTGCGTCCGGGCGCACGCATCGTCGTTTGCGGGCCGTCCGGCTCCGGCAAGTCGACGCTGATCCGCTGCATCAACGGTCTCGAGCCTTTCCAAAAGGGAACGATTCAGCTCGAAGCGATAACCCTCGGGAACGACGCCCGCGATACCGCGAGGGCGCGCCGACAGACAGGTATGGTGTTCCAGAGCTTCAATCTCTTTCCGCACCTCACGGTGCTCGCCAACTGTACCCTGGCGCTCCGCCGGGTCCTCTTGAAATCGGCGCGCGAGGCCGAAGAGATCGCCATGCATCACCTGACGGTGGTGCGCATTCCCGAAAAGGCGCGGAGCTATCCCGCCCAGCTCTCGGGTGGTCAACAACAACGAGTGGCGATCGCACGCGCTCTCTGCCTCAACCCCCGTATCATGCTGTTCGATGAACCGACCTCGGCGCTCGATCCTGAAATGATCAAGGAAGTGCTCGACGTCATGATAGCGCTGGCGGGAAGCGGCATGACCATGGTCTGCGTGACCCATGAAATGGGTTTTGCGCGCGAAGTCGCGGACGAGATCGTTTTCATGGACGAAGGCCGCGTTGTAGAGCATTCCTCTTCCAAAGATTTTTTCTCTGGAGCCGCTCACCCACGCGCCCGGCTGTTCCTGGATACTATCCTGAGCCATTGAGGACCGAGGCGTGTCGAGGTCGCGGGCACCCGCGGCGCATGCCCGTCAATCCGGCAAATTGGATTCGGTGTCGGAAACGCCGCGCAGGTCACCACTCCGGCGCGAACGCGTAGCCGGCCGAGCGGACGGTCCGGATCAGATCGCTTCCCACGGAAGCCCGAAGTCTTTTGCGCAGTCTGGCTATATGGACGTCGACCCCCCGCACGTCGGTTGCCGCTGCATGTTCAGGCCAAGCAGTCGCGACCAGTTCCTCGCGGCTGAACACCTTGCCAGGCTGCGCCAAAAGGCTGCGCAAAAGCTTGAACTCGATCGGTGGCATCGCGATTTCTTTTTGCTTGAAGAATGTCCGGTGAGTCTGTCGCTCCAGTCGGAAATCGCCCTGCATCAAATCCCCCGACTCAGTCTCGCGCGAGGATTTCGAAATTCCGGCTTTGCCGTGCAGCCAGGTCAGAAGTTGTTCAGGAGCAAACGGCCTTGAAAATATCTCGTCGACGCCAGCCTTGATGAGGTCCAGGTGCAGCTTGCCGGAACGAGGCGCCACCAAACCTGCGAGGGGCGTTGCCTTTGTCGCTTCGGATGACTTCAGCGCTATGCATTGCTTGGCGATTGCGCGATCGCCCGGATGACAGTCCAGGATGACGGCAAGCGGCGCTGCGGTCCTGATGGCGCGCGCAATCTCCTTGTCCGCCGTGATTAGCCGCGTTTCGAAGCCGGCCACGGAAAGGATGTGCCCGAAAACCAGAAGGAAGTCCGGGTCCTTCGAAGAGATCAGGACCAGCGGTTTCATTTAGCCCACCAACCGAGTTTGACGATCATAGGCTGACTACAGCGCAATTGGGCGCGATGACAATATCCCCTGGGTTCTTTGAATCGCCACAAGCGCACGCCGCGGAGGAAGAAACTTGCCCCGAGATCGCAAAGGAACCTTGGCAACGAGTTCGATCGCTTCAGCCGGGAGTATGGGACTATCGCGGAGAGGATCTGGCCGGCCGGCCCTGATTTATGACGGAATCTCAAACCGGCTTAGCATAACCATCAGGAGCGTTCACCCTGCCGATCGGCCGCAGGCCGCGAGAAAATCCTCTCCAGCGCCCAGCATAAAGTCCTCGCGCTAGACCCTCCTGAGAAGTCGGGCCTCGCGCAGCAGCGAGTTTGCATCGTTGCCAATCAGGTCGATTAGCTCACGTGCTTGGGCTTCGGTTACCCCAGTTTCCCGCGTGAGGAATTGCACCCTGAATTCCATCTGGGCCCGCGCGCGCTCGACAAACTCTTGCTCGGTTTCGGCCATAGGAAAGTCCCCAGTCGGTCGCAACGCAGCTGGGGGCAGACTGGTTCCAACGAAAAGCCAATCGCAGCCAATCGGCGTAAGATACGGGCTCCCACGATTTCTAGCGGCTAAGACCCGTGGGGACCAACCGCCGACTGCGTTCCGGTCCCCTCAGCGTCAGCTAATGTGGAACTTTCCCCAGATGGCGGCTGTTCTCCCTGACGAGGAGGAACAGCCATGGCAGACGACAAAAACAAGCGCGCGTGACCGCGACCGAGTGTCGGCGGATGAGGATTATGAAGTGCGCCATTTCGCCAACAAGGTTGGGCTGACGATCCAACAGGTCCGCGATCTGATCCAACAGCGCGGCAACGATCGGAGCACGCTAGAACGCGAGGCGGAGAAGCTCCGGGGATGACGAAGCTGTCGGACGCCATGCCATCCACCTCGATTAGGAAAACAGAATACGATCGATCAGAACGCCACTTTTGTTTCGGGGCTGCGAACCTATAAACGCCCTCGTGAAGGTGACAGCGACTTACGATTCGGCGGCGGGCACATTCACGCTGGAGAAAGGCATATGGCGAAGGACGTTCCCGATCGCCGATTTGCCGAATTGGATACGCTTCTATCGTCAGCAGCAGGAACGATATCCAACACACGCTGCGCAATACGCGGCCGATGTGGAGGCGCTTGAAGCACTGGCGGCCGAACTCCGCAACCGGTCTTGTGCCTGATGCTGCGGTCGAAAGCTGCAGGCCGTGCAGGCGCCCGGTCAGTTAGGCGCCCCGGTCCTGTTTCGCCTGGCGCCTATCGATCGCAACCTGGAGGCGGATCGCCGCGAGCAGGATGCTTATCAGAAGTGGGTCGGTTGCGGCTGTTGGCCTCTGCATGCCGCCAGAAACAAATGTTAGTCGACGTTGTTCCCGTTTAGCCCTTGGCATGGTTAAGGGCCAACAAAAGGCCCGCCGACCGGAGCCGACGGGCCGTCTTCCCTCAAATTGCTGTGCGCCCCTTTTCCCGGATGGTCCGCCTGACCCAGGCACCCCGCACGAGAGTGTCTTAGGTCAGCACCGCCGGCGGTGCTGTAGTTTTGCGGCCACAGCGAACGCCAATAGCGATTTTCACGGATGGACGGACTAGGCCGTGCAGAGTGGGTCTCGATATCCAAAACCCGGCTCGCAGATCGAGGGTGACACAGGATTGTGGGAGACGGGCCTGGCCGCCGACACTATCCGGGGGGAAGCGGTTTCAAAATCGGCGGTGGTGCCAAGGTCTTCGATAACCCCGTTGCGTGCGATGAGGGCCAAGGTCCCACCACACTACCTTCGATGGTCCATTTCAGCATGGTGAAAGAGCCCGCCTGCATGGGTGTCAGACGGGCTCTTTATCGGGCCTCCCTGCGGATTCGCATTCCAGAGTGGGCCTGGCTGCGATAACCCCACCCGACGCGACGCGCGGATGCAAGCAGCCTGTCCGCACGCCACCTGTTTGTTCAACTTTGCCTCGGGTCCGATGTTCCATTAGCGATTGCTTGACTAAACCGCTGCCCGCTCCAGACTCTTTTCATGGCGAAGGGCTCATTCAATATCGGCGATGAAGTCGCCATCACGGCGACCGTGCGCCGGCGTGTCACCGAAGACCGTGTGAGCGTCTCGATACCCTCCTATGGGCAGCCCCATTCGATTGTCGAAACCTCCAAGGTGATGAAGGGCCAAACGATCGAGCTGGTGGGCGATGTCACCTGTGTCGACGCGGAAGTCGGCAAGGTCACCGTCAACCTCGGCGTCCCGGTCACTGTGGATGCCCACACTCTCAGGCTAGTGACGCGCTATGTGTCGCCGAAACGGAGGCGCCCTAAATGGACACGGCGACATGACGAAGCTGTTTGATCTCGGTCCATTCGAACCTCATCTCAACGGAAAGATTTGCGAGCATGAGAGTGAGTATTTCTACCGCTGCCCCCAGTGCGGCCAGATGGTGGATGAACGGGACGCGCGGCAAGTGGTCTGGCATTCTTTCTTGGAGCATTCGCGGCTGACGATCGATGGTGGGGCGCCTCACTTGCCATAAGGCGGCGCATCGCTGCCGCGCAGCCGAAGGGTGCACAGGCCTAGAAAGAACTGGCAACCGACGGTCGGGTTGGGGGGCGGGTGCGAGCTGCCGGTTGCCGAGTACGGGAGGCCATCGAATCAGAAGAAATGCATCGGCCCTGGCAGGGATTGTGCCAGCACGCGATGCTGGCGGGAACTCATTCTGTCTCGTTTCGAACCGAAAAAGCTGGCATCAGCCTTGCACGGAAGATCCCGCCGGTACCTTCCGGCCGGTGGCTCGTCGGGTTTGAGGCTGTTGTTGGGGGCCTCGCCCGGCGAGCTTTGACGCCTCAGTCTCGGCGCCATACGTAGCGCGCAGTTCGCCCCCCGCATCGAAACCAGCCAGCTGCCGCCTTGCTTCAGTCCAATCCTTCCGCTTTTGCACCACTTGCGGATGGTGTCCGCAGGGGCGCCCGGAGCGTCTTCCCGTCACATATCGGGTGACGAGGTCGTCACACTTGCGGTGCGCGCCATCATCACCCTGACCGATCGGCACAAAACGTTCCGGCTCTGGATGATCTGCCTCCGCGAGCCGCTCGAACGCAGCCGAGATCGAAGCGAGCTCGGCAAGGACGGGCAGCGCGATGGGCGTGGCATCGCGTCTGGGCAATCCGCCGCAGGAACAAAAGCTCCCGGCACCGATTGATTTCTCGAAGGGACGGCAACCGAAAGGATGCCGAACGATGATTGAACTTGCAGTTCTGGAAATGGCGGTCGCAAGACAGCGCGCAAAGCGGGCCGAACACTCGCTGAAGCAGGCCACGGCCATGCTCGACAGGGATCACGGGCTTGCGGTCAGCCTCGCACTCTGCAGCCGGATACGAACCGGCCAAGCGAGAGCGAAGGCAGCGAAGCGTCGGCTGCTCAAAATCGTGCCGCCGACCGCGCTTTGAGGAGGGGCCAACATGCCGTTGCTGTTCGAACCCTTCGACATGCAATACGAGAAGCGCGCCGACCTGCACCGGGCCGCGCGGCTGGTGATGCTTCATGATCGTCTTGCCAAGCGCCTGGATCGCGTGGAATGCGCCGCCGATGAGGTTGAGCGAGCCGCGGCGGTTCTGGTCGAAGTCACGCATGACAGTGCGGTCGGGACCTTCCAGGATGCAAGGCGAAGCAATTCGTCGGCAGCTTTCCTTCACCTGGACGCTGGCCAGACGCTGGGGCTGTGACTTTAGCGCGAGCATGCCGCGTGCCTCGCCCAATCGAGCAAGTTCCGTTCGCTCGTTTCGGCCTCCCTTCCGCCCCAGAATGGTCGCCGGATAGTTTTTCAGGCGGTGATCGATGGTTAGCGAACTTCAGCTGCGGTGGCAATCAGCCTAAATCTTGTCCGCTACTATGACGCCGCTTATCCCATAAGCGCGGCGCGTCTGTTCAATAGCCTCAGGCGTGACATCGATCAGCAGCGCAATGATGTCGCCATCCGGATGCTCGAGAGGGTTGCCGAGTTCGAAAACCGTCCATCCCAGGGCACGCAGGCGTTTCGGCCAGAATGTTTCGCACACCACGCTGATCTGTCGAATCCCTAGATTTTGCGCCGTCTCGAGAAGACCGCAGAGAACCAAGCCGGCGATCGGCGACGACGCTCCATGTGTGCGAAGCGATGGGATGACGAAGAAACGCGTCCATTCGAAAATTTCTGCCGATCTCGGCGGCGTGCCGCCGGCGAGAATCGGGAACACCTCGCTCATGAGATGCGGCTCCATCGTCGGGACAAGACGGGAGCCGCCGACGATCTTGCCGTTGGTATCGAGCGCCAGAACATAAAGCGCGTGCTCGTTGTCGAAGCCGTCGATCTCGATGTTTATGGGACGGGCGACGGCGCGCCATCGTCTCCGCTTGACGTAAATTTCGTATCGTATCCGAAAGTACCGCTCCAGAACTTTCCTGTAGTGCTTCCTATTGTCCCAAGTGACCAAATGTATACGAACCATGACGCCTCCATGTGGAGGGTCGTAGGAAAACGGACTTGCCGCACGTATGACGGTATTCAGGTATTGCTAAACCTGAATTTCCTGCCTTCGCAGCGCCTTGACGATGGCATGCGACACATTGATGGCGTCGAGCTTTCCCCGAATGTTGCGCTGATGGCTTTCGACCGTGTTCCGGCTGACGCCGAGGATACAAGCGATGTCGTCGGTGGATTTGCCTTGCGCGCTCCACTCCAGGAGTTCCCGCTCACGCGCCGTCAACGGCGCGGGCTCATCGCCATCCCCGGGTGTTCCCAGGCCCGCGAGGCGGCGAAAGGTATGCACGCAAAGCGTTTCGATAAAGGGCATGGCGCTTGGCGGAACTTCCATGCGGTCGCTCGCGGCGGTGACGACGCTCGGACCCGCCAGCGGAACGTGAATCGGGACACAGATACCTTCTTTCATCCCGAACTCAGCCGCCTCGTCCATCACCAGCTTCGCGCGTGCAGAGAGCTTCGCGGCCGGAAGGTCGCGCCACAGGAAAGGCTGTGGCGAGTGCCGGCACTGCGCAACGCAAGGATCGTGCAAAAAGTGATCCTCGGAGACGTAGCGACGATACCAATCGGGAGGCCAGCCATCGCCCAGGATTTCGCGCTGCCAGTCCGTGTCGTGCGGCACCGGCAGGCCGGTAATCAGAAAATTGCGCAATCCGTAGCACGCCAGGGCTGAGCGGAACTCTTGAAGGATTGCCTCAGCAGACCCCGCAGTGTCGATCTTCGACATCGCCGTCAAGAGGTCAATGATTTCGTTCTCCATTGGCAGACCTCGACCACACAAAGGCCCTACCCGCGGAACAACCTATGCGTGTCTAGACGCCATCTTCAATGGGACCGACGCCGAATGTATACTGAAGGAGTCAACTACACGGCTAAAGTCAAGAAAAGTTGAATTGCACTCAATGTCTCGACGAAAACAGGAGCCTTCATTCCGTCGACTTCGCGGCATCTTGTTTCGTCACCCGAATAGCTCGCCTATTTGCCGGGTTTGCCGAAACCAACTCTTGCGGCTCGACATTCAAGGCTTTGGCCAAAATCTCGACTGTATCCAGGGTGGCGTTGCGGCGTCCGGCTTCGACACTGCTGATATAGGCTCGCGTGCGCCCCGAGATGAAAGACAACTGCTCCTGGGAGAGCTTTCTTTCTCTCCGAAGCCGCTGCACGTTCAGACCGAAAACGCCGCGAAGTTTCATCAACCAACGGATGCTACGACGCGCACTATGGTGCGACACACTATAGTGCACATTCCGCATTGACAGCGGTGCCGTTGGCTGTTTGAAACGACGAGCGAATTCATCGTTTCCCGGACAAGGAATAGCCATGGCGAGCCGGCCGTTTCGCGATCTCGCGGACAACATGACCGCGCATTCCACAGGCGAGATCAGCCGACCCGGGACGGTCGAAAGCCGGGTCCTGGAATTCGCCTGCATCCGATGCGGCGCCGTCTATCCCGCCGATGTCACCATCGACTCCAAAGGGTGCTCGCGGTGCCGAGACAGCGCGCCGGCAAATCTTCGGCCGCTCTATGCGGTGCCGCAGCGTGATGCGTTAAACGGTACGACCAACCCGCGCTCGCTTTGGCGTTTTGAGCATATGCTGCCCTGCACGGCCGCAGACGCCGTAACCCTAGGCGAAGGCCTGACACCTTTGCTTGCCGCGCCGCGCGTCGGCGCATTTCTCGGCGTGCCCAACCTCGCAATCAAGGACGAGGGCCGAAACCCGACCTGGTCGCATAAGGACCGCTTCTCGACGGTAGCCGTCAGCGTGGCGCGCGCACGTGGCGCGAAGATCGTCGCGACCGCCTCATCGGGAAACGCCGGCGCGTCGCTGGCGGCTTACGCCGCCAGAGCGGGGCTCAAATGCGTCGTCACCACTTTCGCGGGCTCATCCGGCGCGATGCTGGCGCAAATCCGCAAATACGGCGCGACGGTGCTGCCCCTGGTCAGCAAGATGGACCGATGGTCGCTGCTGGAACAGGCCGCCGCCCGCTACGACTGGTTCATCGCCTCGCCCTATCACGGTCCCGTCGTCGGCAGCCATCCCCTCGGCATCGAAGGCTATAAGACGATCGCCTACGAGATCGTCGAGCAGTCGGATGGAACGGCGCCAGACTGGTGCGTCCTGCCGGTCTGCTATGGCGATGCGTTGTCGGGCGTGTGGGCTGGCTTTTGCGAGTTGTACGCGCAAGGGTCGATCTCGCGCCTGCCTCGCCTCGTCGCGGCGGAGGTTCACGGCTCGCTGGCGGACGCGCTTGCAAGCGGTGCCGACGCCCTGAGCGAACGCGAGATGCTCTTCGACAGCCTTGCCGTGTCGATCGGAACCCCGCGCAGCACCTTTCAGGCCCTGAAGGCTCTGCGCGACTCCGGCGGGCACGCCGTCCCCGTCAACAATCACGCCCTGATCGCGATGCAGGAGAGACTTGCGCGCGACGAAGGGATTTTTGCCGAACTGGCGTCGGTAACGCCGCTGATCGCGATATCGACGTTGAAGGATCAAGGCGTCATCGCAGCAACAGACCGTGTCGTGGCGGTGGTGACAGCCAGTGGGCTCAAGGACCTCGATCGGTCCGCTGGATCGAACGAACACGGCCAGATCTTCCAGACGACGGACGACGCCTGGCGCTGGCTCGACAAGAACGGCCCGGATCTCGCTTCATAGATTCTCCGCGGCACCAACAGCCGGCGGCATATCCCCTGCTGCCTGCGCTTTCAGGACATCGTCGAGACTGCGGCGCAGCCAAAGGAAGCGCGTCCACTGTGTCTCCGCGGCCGGCGCGATGGTCGTCAGCGTTCTCGGCTCGGACGGCGTCTTGCAGGGCCAGCCGGGCAGCGCGCCGAGCCAGTCGTCATTGTAGACAGTCTCGGCATGGCGATGGCCTTCATCGGGCATGATGACCGCGACCTGCGCGTCTGGAAGGGTCGTTGCGACCCATTGCGCCACCAACGCGGCGGCGCCGCTTGTCGGCCCCTGGAAGATACCGTGCTTACGCAGCAAACGGTGCGCGGTCGTATAGGCCGGATAGGCGCCAACCCAATGGATCTCGTCGACAAGCTCATGCCTGACATTTTTTGGCAGAACGCTATTGCCAAGGCCCCGTAGCATGCGTTTGCCAACGGGCTGCCCGAACAGGATGCTGCGATGGGTATCGACGGCAAATACCGTCAGATGAGGAAAGACAGTTCGCAGGAAGGACGCGGTGCCGCATAGCGAGCCGCCTGTACCGATGCAGCCGACCAGGCAGTCGACCCTGCCCATCGCCCTGATGAAGAGTTCGGCCAGGCGCGCATAGGCGAGCCAATTGCCCGGACTGTCGTATTGGCGGGTCCAGAAGCCGTCCGCCTCCCTAGCCAGGATTTCCTGGAGGCGCTCGAGGCGGCCAGGCTGATTGCCGTCGCCGCGCGGATCGTCAAGTGCGATGACCGTGGCGCCGATGCGCTCCAGGCGGGCCTTGTACTTGGCATCGATCAGCGTTGAAGCGGTGACAAGCGTGAGACGGTAGCCACGCGCCGCCGCGAGCAGCGCCACCGCCATGCCGAAGGTGCCGGACGTCGTCTCGACAATGTGGGAGCCTGGCTTCAGTTCGCCATTCGATGCCGCCCGATCCAGAATGTAGCGGGCGGGCATCAGCTTCATCAGCGGAAAAGCAGCGGCGACGAGATTTGGCGCCAGGAGCGCAAGGCGCGGGGTTTCGAGGTCCCTGAAATAGTCCACGTTGAAGCTCACCATGTCCAGCCCTCCGCGTTGACCAGATGGACCTCGACATCCTTGAAGCCGGCGCGTCTTATCTGCTCCGCGACCAGAGCTGCCCGTCGCTTCAGGTTCGATGCGAAAAGATCGAAAATCAGACCGAACAGCGAGCCGCTATGGGCGACTTGCACCCCGCACGCCCCGGCTCGCCTGGCGATTTCGGCTATCTCGTCAAAGCCCTGTTTCGGCAAGTGCCTTTGGCCGATCAAGGCGCTGGCCGAGGCGGCGCGTCCGAGAAGATACGGGTCCTGCAGGCGGACCGCCCGCGCCACCAGCGCCCGAAGGACACCGAATTCCTGGATTTCGGCGCTGTCATAGCGAGCGGGCGGCAGTTGCAGCGTGTCGACCGGGACGCCGCCATTGGCCTTGAACCCTAGCAGGAGCAGCGGCGGCAGGGAGCCGCCGAAATTCTCGATCACCGTGCCTTCGCGTTGCGCGAACAGGACCGCATGATAATCAAAGGCGATCGCGTCGCTGGCGCGCTCGGCCGCAACGGCGAGACGCCCGATGGTGGAAGGCCGCAACTGGACCGTGAGGGCCGCGGCGACGGCGCGAATGGAAGCGACGACGTCCGCCGTCGATGAGCCGTAGCCGTGCCCCACGGGAATCGAGCTTCGAAGTGTCAGCACGCCGCCGCCACCGGCGTTCAAGGAATCGAGCGTCAGCCGCGCCGCGGCCGCCGCCTTGATCTTGTGATCGGGGTGGACGACGATCGCATCGTCATCACTCCTGGCGAAGCTCGCCTCCGATCGCAAGCCGGCGACCGGCAGCGTTACGAGCCCGCGGTGCAGGCGCCCGCCATCATCCTTGAACACGCCCTGGATGAGTTCGCCGTGATGCGCAATTGCCGATGCCGTCCCAACCAACAGCCTCGGCGTTTCATGACTCATAGAGTCGCTGGCGCCAGCCATTTCCACCTCCCCCACGTTTACTCGCAGCGGAGGAAGATCGCGCCGACGACTGACAGCTGCCCTCAAGGAATTCCGGTATTGACAGCTTCTATCGCGCGCTTCGGCCGGGAGCCGATGCTGGCGCCGTCAGGCGGCGAAGCCAAGGTGCCTCAGCGGCCGGCCGGCCGAAACCGATCGCGCCGCGGCCATGATACCTTGCGCATCGATCCCGTAGTGCCGGTAGAGATCGGCGATCGTACCCGTCTAGCCGAAATGCTCGACCCCCAGCGCGCGCGTGCGGTGGCCATAAACCGACCCGAGCCAGGCGAGCGTCGCCGGATGCCCGTCCAAGAATGACGCCCAGACGAGGGAAACATGCCAAATCCGGCACTCGACGCAATCGACCTGAAGAGCATCGCCGCGCTGCAGAAAAAAGCCAAGGCGACGGCGAACGACCTCGCCGAGGCCGTCGGTCTTTCGCCTTCGCCTTGCGCCCGCCGCGTGAGGCTGCTGGAGAGCGCTGGGATCATCAAAGGTTACACCGTCGTCGTCGACCAGAAGAAGGTCGGCCTGCCAATCAGCGCTTTCGCATCGATCAAGCTCGAACGCCAACGCGAGGACGACCTCGACCGCTTCTCGCAAGCCGTGCTGGGCTGGCCCGAGGTGGCCGATTGTTATCTGATGACTGGCCAGCGGGATTACCTGATGCGCATCGTGGTGCGACCTCGAGGCCTATGAGCGGTTCATCAAGGACAAGCTGACGCGTCTGGACAACGTCGCTTCGATCGAAAGCACCTTCGCGCTGGGCCAGGTCAAGCGCTCGGACGTCCTGCCTATCTGATCGGCTGCATTCTGCAGCAGTCATTTGCGGCGCCAGCCGGGTGAGTTGGAGCCCCGCCTGACTTCGCCCGCAAGTTTGATTCCCTCGCGCCGGAAGCGACGGCGATTGCCATTCTCTTTGTTGCAATCTTTCGTACATATTTTGTACATATAGATTGACGGCTCCGGTCTCAGCAACGTAGCGTTGAATGGCCAGAGCGAACGCCTGCGCGAAAACCAAATCTCATGGGAGGACTGCATGATGAAATTTCGAGCCCGATCGGCCGTCATTGGCCTGGCCTGCATCGCCTACGCCGCGATTGTAGGATCTGTGCTGCCGGCCTCGGCGGAAACAACGAAAGAACGCATCCTGAAGGAGGGACGGATCGTCATCGGTATCCATAATCGCGCGCCATGGGGCTACAAGAAGGAGGGAACCGGCGAGTTGCTCGGCTGGCACCCGGATCTCCTCAGAGCTGCGTTCGCCGATCTCGGCGTCAAGCAGGTCGACTTCGAGGTGACCGAGTTCGGCGCCCTGATACCGGGCCTGATGGCTGGGCGTTTCGACGCGGTCGCGTCCGGTCTGTCAATCACACCGCAGCGCTGCCAGCAGGTCGCCTTCGGCGCGCCGGACCTGAGATCGGACGACGCGGCGATCGTGCTGGCCGGCAACCCCAAGGCCATCCACAGCTATGCCGATCTTGCCAGGAAACCCGACACGATCATGGGCGGCGGCCGCGGCAGCAACGTGATCGGGAACGCCATTGCCGAGGGCGTGCCGGAGAACCGCATCCTGCAGTTCCCGGACGTCGAGACCAACCTCGCGGCACTGCGCGCCGGCCGCATCGACGCCGCCGTGTTCTCTTCCCCGACAGTGATCGGACTGCTCGCCGGCAACAAGAGCCCCGATCTGGAGCGCGCCAGCCCGTTCACCACCAGCGAGAAGTCTATCAGCTATATCGCGATCGCCTTCCGGAAGGACGATGGCGATCTCCGCGACCTTTACAATCAGGGTCTGGCGAAGGTCATGTCGAACGGCACGATCGCCACCATCATGGCGAAGTATGGATTCGGTCCCACGGAAAACGTGCCGCCAGGATTGACGACCTCGCAGCTATGCGGTGCCACCAACTGACCAGCGCTCGCCAGCCGAAGGCGCTGGCGTCAAAAGATCGGCTGGCGCCTCACGAGCTCGGGCGGCGCCCCTCCGCCGACATGTCCTTAAATCCCGATCGTTCAGGATCGCTCGACGGCGCGACGTCTTCGGGGATTTCCTGCCGCAAGGTCGGTCCCTTGGCCAGGCGCCTGCCGAGCGCGGAGACGAAGGCCTCATAACGCTCGCTCGCCTTGGTGCGCGCTGCCTGGGCCATCGGCTCGGGCAAAGCAGGGGTGGTCGCCAGCCAGAACCGGATGAAAACCGCCAGCGTTTCAATCGAGATGCCGCCATCGCGCTCGAGCCGCGCGATCCGGCGGTCGATCCGATCGAGACGCTTGGAAATCGCTCCCTCGCGTTGCGCGTCGGCATCTGGAGAGAGGAAAGAGGCTATCGCCGCTTCGGCGATGAGCGACTGAGAACGGTCCCGCCTGGCAGCATATTCGATCAGCGCCGCCATCACGGCGGGATCGAGATAGACGGAAATCTGCACCTTTTTCTTGGCTGCCGTCACGGCCGTCACAACTCCATGCCGTCGTCCGGATCGAGCGCGATCTGCCGCGCCACGCCCCGCGTAAGCCTAGCCATCCGACTGCTGCTCGCGACGAGACCATCCGTCTCGTCGGCCGCGTCGGGCTCGAATTCGTTGACGAGCGGCGGCTCCGCCGCAGCCGGGAGAAAGGGATCGAGCTCGGGCTGGCGCCGCCATTCGGAGTCGCTCGATTCCTCGTGGACTTCCGGCGCGACAGATGTGGCCGGTGCACCCGACGGAGACGGCGGCAGCGGACGGTTCGTCCAATCGTCAGGCTTCATCTCGAATCGAGGCGCAAGCGCCGGTGGCGGCAGAATGCGCTCGCGCAATCGCGGGTCCTCGAAATAGCGCGCCTTCTTCGCCCGGATCGGCGGCGTGCCCGCCAGCATGACGATCTCATCGGCGGTCGGCAGCTGCATGATCTCGCCGGGTGTCAGCAAAGGCCGCGCCGTCTCCGAGCGCGAAACCATGAGATGGCCAAGCCATGGCGAGAGCCGGTGACCGGCATAGTTCTTCATCGCCTTCAGCTCGGTTGCCGTGCCGAGGGCATCGGAGACACGCTTGGCGGTGCGTTCGTCATTGGTCGCGAAGCTGACGCGCACATGGCAATTGTCCAGAATGGAATTGTTCGGCCCGTAGGCCTTCTCGATCTGATTGAGGGATTGCGCGATCAGGAAGCTCTTCAGCCCATAGCCGGCCATGAAAGCGAGCGCGGACTCGAAGAAGTCGAGCCGTCCGAGCGCAGGAAATTCGTCCAGCATCAGAAGCAGCCGATGGCGATCCGTCCTGGCCTCCAGATCCTCGGTGAGGCGCCGGCCGATCTGGTTGAGGATGAGACGGATCAGCGGCTTCGTGCGACTTATGTCGGAGGGCGGCACGACGAGATAAAGCGTCGCGGGACGAGGATCCCCTACCAGGTCGGCGATGCGCCAGCCGCAGGCGCGGGTCACCTCGGCCACGACCGGGTCGCGATAGAGCCCAAGAAAGGACATGGCGGTCGAAAGCACGCCGGAGCGTTCGTTGTCGGACTTATTCAGCAACTCACGGGCCGCGCTGGCGATGACGGGATGCGGACCGCCCTCCCCCAGATGCGGCGTCGTCATCATGGCTGCCAGGGTCGATTCAATCGGCCGCTTCGGATCGGACAGGAACGCCGCGACGCCGGCCAACGTCTTGTCCGGCCCTGCATAGAGCACATGCAGGATCGCCCCCACCAGAAGCGCGTGGCTCGTCTTTTCCCAATGGTTGCGCCTTTCCAGCGAGCCTTCGGGATCGACGAGGATGTCGGCGATGTTTTGCACGTCGCGCACCTCCCACTCCCCGCGGCGAACCTCGAGCAAGGGGTTGTAAGCGTCGGATCTGGCATTGGTCGGATCAAACAGCAGCACCCGGCCATGTCGGGCGCGGAATCCTGCGGTGAGGCGCCAGTTCTCGCCCTTGATGTCATGGACGATCGCCGAGCCAGGCCAGGTCAGCAACGAAGGGACCACAAGGCCGACGCCCTTTCCCGAACGCGTCGGCGCAAAGCAAAGCACATGCTCAGGCCCCTCGTGGCGCAGGTAGTGAGACCCGTACCGCCCCAGCACCACGCCGTCGGGGGCGAGCAGGCCTGCCGCCTGCACCTCGCTCTTTTCGGCCCAGCGCGCTGAGCCGTAGGTCGCGACCTTCGTCGCCTCGCGGGCACGCCAGAGCGACATGCCGATCGCCACGATGATCGCGATGAAGCCGCCAGACGCGGCAATGAGACCGCCGCGCAGGAAGATGCCAGGCGCGTAGGCATCGTAGAAGTACCACCACCAGAAGATGGCGGGTGGATAATAGACCGGTATGCCGCCGATGACGAACCACCGCGTCCCCAACCTCGCTTGGTAACCCAGTTGCCACGCCGACCATTGCGTCGATCCCCATATCGTGAAGAGCACGATCAGGAAGACGACGACGATCTGCCCCCAGAGGACTTTCGTTCCCGACATTGGTTTCTCCTCGTGCGAGAGGCCGGCAGGTCGATGCGAGATTCAACAGGCGGCGCACACCGATCGCGTCGCGGCGCGCTGCGGGTAAGGAAAACAGGTGATCGGCAACCCAAGATTCCAGGTCGATGTGAGAGCGCCCTCACAAGCCGAGAACCGGCTTGCGCCCGAAGCTCCAATCGGCGCCGCCGTCGCCGCGGATGACGCCGGAGACGTGCTTGCCAAGATGGCGCTCCAGCGACGGCGTCCAAGGCACGAGCTGGAAGCCGAGCCCGTCATCGATCATCGCGAAACGGCCCGATGCGAGCGCGAAGCGCTGGCTGTAGGTACCGGACACGAACTCGCCCTTACCCGCACGGTTGAATGGCTGGCCGGTTTGGACGGCGAGCCTTTGTCCCAGCGCGTCGAGTTCCCTGCGGCGCAGCGTGTCGATCAAGCTGCCGGCAAAGACGGTCCTGCCCGGCTGCCGCTCAGCCAGCCCCAGTCCGACAAGGTGCTGGGCGCGCCGATCGAGCGCCTGGCGCACCTCGGCGCCGAAGCCGCCATCGGAAAGAGCCGTTGCAGGACGGGCGAGCGCCTGCCTGTCGAGCCAGGTCGCTCCGTCAGCATGGACCTGACGTTCGATCGAGAGATCGGAGCGGACCGCAAGCGCCTGCCGCCGGCGCCCTTGAGCGTCCTCAAATCTGCGCAGTTCGACGATCGAGCCCGGCGCGCCGTCGCCTGCCGCCTCGATGTCGGCGAGCCGGACGTGATGACAACGGCCGTCGACGCCATCGATGACGGCGTAGGCGGTGCCCAAGAGTTCGTCATCCAATCCGCGCTCGATCAGGCGACCAACGATCGTCTCGCCGACGTTTTCGGCGGCCAGCACATAGCTGGCGCTCGCGCGTTCGATGCCGCCGGCCGAGAATGCGCGATGCATGCGTTTGATGATATCGGCGCGCTCGCTCATCGCACGCAACGTTGCCTCGGCGCCGTCGCTGACGATCCATTGGCCTGGACCAAGCTGTTCGGCGAGGCCCAGCGTTTCCAGCCTGCGCAGCCGACCCACCTTGAGCGCGATGAATTCGTCAGGCTGGCGATCGGCATGCGGCGCGAGATCGATGACGCCGTTGTCGCGCGCATCCCGCTGCAACTGGCGATCGAGCCCGGTCCACCGCTCGGCCTCGACCTGGCGCTCGACATGCCGGCGGATCTCGAGATCGGACCGGGGGCCGAGCTCCTGCGTGACGAGCTCGCTGGCGCGATCGCGCATGCCACGGCTGATATAGTCGCGCGAGATCACCAGGTCCTGGCCGTCATCGGCCCGGCCGCGCAGGATGACGTGGACGTGCGGATTGTCGGTGTTCCAGTGATCGACCGCGACCCAGTCGAGCGCCGTGCCGAGATCCTTCTGCATGCGTCCCATGAGGTCGCGGGTGAAGGATTTCAGGTCGGCCATCTCGACGGCGTCCTCTGGCGAGACGATGAAGCGGAAATGATGCCGGTCGTCCTTGCAGCGCGCGACGAAATCCGTGGCCGGGACATCGTCGCCCTCCGGTCCAAACAAGCGGGCCTTCGCGTCGTCGCGCGTGACGCCCTCGCGTCGCAGATAGTTGAGATGGGTCGCCAGCGGAGCGCCATGCTTGGAATGGCGAACGACGCGGGTTTTGATCGTGGTAACGCGCGAGCGGCCCGTCAGCAGCCGATTGGCCTGAACGCTCGCTGCCCGGCCGCGTCCGAACCGCGAGCTGTTACCCGACCCGATCCGGCCGGACCGCGACACGCTGCAGCCAGTCTTTTGCGCCGCCGCAAGCGCCTGGGCGATGAAGGGCCGCGACGATTGGGCTCGAGTCGAGCGAATGCGACCCGGACGGACGCGGAAATCGCTTTCATCGGACACGACACACGTCCACACACTGGCAAAAGCTGACAAAACACAATGTTTTAGGTGGTCTCAGCACATTGCGCAGCACTGCTGCAATGTGCGGAAAGCGGCAAAAAACGCAGCAAATCCAATCAACCGACCGCCGCACAATGTGCGGCCTTTTATCTTGCCATCCCTCGGTTGATGTTGATGCCTCGTGGCCTCGTCCGTTCGTACGCCCCGGCAACCAGGAAGCCACGATTTGCAAAACTCGCGTCATTGCGCCGATGCCCCGGCTTCGGACGCGGCGAACAGGCCGCGAGCCTGCGAACCGGGCGCGAAAAGATTGCGGATGGGAGCTGCCGCCGAAGGCTTGACGGATGCGCCTTTGCGGGGTGCGGGATCGGGCCCCACCTCGGAGGCCGATTGCGCTGTAAACAGAGGCGCGATCCGCCAACTCACGGTCTTCGCATGGGCGGCGATGAGCACGCCGGGCGCATCACCGCCGCCCCAGAAAGGGCGAAGCTTCGCAACATAGGCCCGGGTCTCAGCCGGCAGCGGGCGGCCCTTCAAGGACGCTTCGTAACGCGCGGGCCCGGCATTATAGGCGGCCAGAAATCCGGGTGAACCGTATCGATCAAAGAGCTCGCGAAGATAGGCGGTGCCGGCAAGGATGTTGTCGCGCGGATCATAGGGGTCGCGGCCGAGCTGGTGACGAAGGCGCAGCTCGGACCAGGTTCCAGGCATGATCTGCATCAAACCGACCGCCCCCTTCCGCGAGATCGCGCGCGGGTCGCGGGCGCTTTCGAGATGCATGATTGCACGTATCCAGCGCTCAGGAACGCGGAAGCGGTGCGATGCCTCGGCGATATGCGCGGCAAAAGGATCGTCCGCAAATTTGCGCGAGACCGGCGCGGTCTCTGCTATGGCCCCCGTCATCGCATGACAGTAGATCAGCATGCCCGCGATAAGGAGACGTGCTTCACGCCGCGTGGGCAGCCAACTGACGGGCCGGCAATCGTGCGCATAATTCGGCGCCGACGGCCCTCTCATCGGACGCGCTCCGGCTTTGCTTTCGGCCGGATCCAGCGCAGCGACCAGGAGCCGTCATCGGATCGGAAGAGACCGGCGCGGAAGCGCCGGCCGAATAGCGGATCCTCCAATCGGCAGGACAGATAGTCGCCAGCCGTCTGCCCGATTTCCTTCCAGGCGGCGCCGACTTCTGGACCGCCGGGGGCGCCGATGTGGATCCTGAAATCCGGCGACTTGCCGTCGGATGTCGTCGTCGGGACGAGCACCAGCTCGGCGTCCACGAGCAGCGTTCGAATGCGCCCTGAGTAACCGGATTGTGTTTTCTGGAAGACGCCGATCTCGGCCATGGACTATCTCCTTCCTTTGTTGGCTGGGCTGGATTTCAGTTTGCGGGAGCGAGCCAGGCGAAATGCCATCGCCCCTCCCGTCGGTCCAAAGCGGCAGCGCGCGTCCGACGATCGAGCTCGCCGGAAAAGGGCCGAAATAGCGGCCGTCGAAACTGTCCTGGACTTGTCGGTTCATGACGAAGATTTCGTCGGCTGCGATGATGCGGCAGCCCTGCCAGTCAGGCAGGGCGCGTCCCTTGCGGTCGCGCTCGAGCGCGGCACCCACCGCAACCCCGTTCACCGTGATGACACGGCCGACGCGGCAGACTTCTTCTCCGGGAAGCGCCTCGATGTGCTTCAGCATCGGCACGCCGAGTGGAAGGTAACCACGCGTGGCCGCGAACCGGGCGATCGTCTCTGGCGGGTCGATGACAGCGAGCGCGCCAGCCCTTGGAATGGCCATTTTCTGGATCGCATAGAGCCCGATCGGTGCGCTGGCGGACGCGTTCCACAGCAGCAGCGGCGGCATCTCAACCAGAGTCGGCGCGACGGTCGTGACGACGGCCGCAAGCGCCGCGGCCATGCAAGCGCGGCGGCTCACGTTGTCGCTCGCTTGCGCAACAGAAAGGCCCGGTGCTGCTCGAGCGAATAGACACGCGGCGTTCCGCCGGCGACCAGCCGGTTGTGGGTCTGACGCCAATAGTCGGGTGCCGCCTCGGCCGGATCGAGGCCGATCGCCTCGATCGCGTCGATCAGTTGGAGAACGCGCTGAACCTTGTCCCAGCTCGCGATCTTGAGCAGAATCTCGCCGCCTGGCCGGATGTAAGGCAGCCTCTGATAAGGCTCATCGGGCAAGACGGTGCGCACGATGTCGATGCGCGAAACGACGGTGCCAAAGTCGTTCGCCGCCCATCGCACGAACGCAAAAACACTGCCCGGCGCGAATCCGACGACACGGCGCCGCTTGTCGATGATCGTCTGATGGGCGGGACGTCCGAAGCGGATGCGGTTCTCGATCCGCTTCTCGATCCAGACCAGCTCGACCGTCGTGAGGCCGTCGCGCGGCGCAGACTGGGTGGACGACGTCATGAGTCGTCTCCCTCGCGCTCGCCGATCCACCGCCGCTTCGACACCCCAGTTCGGGGCTTGCTCGCAAGAATGTTAGATCGAGAGTTAGACTCTAAGTTAGGAGCCGGATTTTCGGTTTCGAGTCCGCCCCTTAAGACCGATTGCGGTTCCCGAAAGCACGACGATGCGGTTCCCGATGGCACGATAGTTCGGGTTCCCGATGGCACGAGCCTATCAACAGGCGTCGGCGCCGGTTCGAAAGCCAACAGCACACGGCCGCTGGCTTCGACTTCCGTGAACAGAAGGTACCCGGGCAGAGGTTGGCGGTGCACGATGTCACGCAGGTCGAACGCGAACCGCTTCAGCGGGGAAAGGCTGCCAGACTTGCGATGCAGGTGGCTGATATCGAAACGCCAGCCGGCGCGCTGGCGGCCACCATGCTTGCGCACCAGCCGATAGAGCCAACGCTCCAGGCCGCCCGTCAGCCCGAAATACGCACGCTCAATGGTAAGGATCAAAGCGTTGTCGAGGACGGCGCGATAGAACCAATCTGGCAAAATCAGTTCGACGCCAAGCGGTCGGCCGTCTCGGCCGGCGCGCTCCTGCCACTCGTTGATCCAAGAGAAGCGGTGGCGCCTGCCTTCCGCCGGCTGGCGAATGGAGGTGACGACGCTTGTCGACTGCAGGCGATCAAGCGCGGCCTTGAGGCGCTGATAGTCTCGCTTCGAGACGCCGCGGCCGATGAAGGTAAGCATTTCGTACGGCGTCGCGGCCATGAGGCGCGACGTGCGCAAGCCGGCGTCCCGCGCGTTGACGATCTGGCTCGCGGCCCAGATCAGGATGTCGGCATCCCAGATCGTCGCCATGCCGTGATCGGGCATCGCTTCGACGCGGATTGCCACATCGCCGGCGCGAAAGTCGATCGGCGCGATGCGCCTCGATTTGGCGAGGGAAAAGAAGGGATAGGCCATGAGATCCTGCGCATCGCGTGGCGTGACGACACCTGGCAGCGCCTGGAACAGGTCGAGCTGTTCGCGCTCCAATGGTGGGCATGGTCGTGCCGACATGGGGGAGATCAGCGGGCTCAGCGCCTTTCGCGCCCGGCATAAGCAATAAGGCGCGCCGCCTGGGGCTTGGCGGGCAGCACCGTGCCATGGGGATCGGATGTCGACGTCATCGCACCGCGCTGGACCCAGGCCTGGAGGTCGTCGACGGCGTAGACGACCCGGCCGCCGAGCTTGCGATAGGCAGGCCCGGTTCCGTAGGTGCGGTGTTTTTCCAAAGTACGCGCCGAAAGGCTGAGGAAATGCGCAGCTTCCGAAGTGCGAAGGTAGCGCGGCGGCAAGGGCGCGGCGTCGGCGTTCATGAGGTGTCTCCTTCCGGCCGTTGCGGTTGAACGGCGATCGACGGCCAGGATGGAGGAGCGTGGGGACGGCGATCAGGTGCGCAATTGAGGAGCGCTATTTCGCACCGCTAACGGGGTTCAGGAGACACCGGGGCGCAGGACGGCCGTTATCCATTCTCAAACCATGCGCGCCCCTGCGCATCAAGCACCGCATCGATCGAGACGAAATCCGCCATGGCGCCTGCCCGCGGGAAGCTTCCGCGGGAACAAGAAAACGCCTCGCCCGGTCCTGGACGAGGCGTCTGCCAGTTCACTCGCCGTTGCGGCGGCTCGGGCGGGACCAGATGAGGCTGTGGCCCTCGCCTTCCTCGTCGGCGAAGAGGTTGGCGTAGATCGGAGCGGTGAAGCTCGGATCGTCGAGCTTGAGCCCGAGATAATCGCGGCCCTCGTTGGAGCGCTTGGACCAGGCCGCGCCGATCTCGGCCTTGCCGACCACCACGCGGTGGCTTGGAGCGTTCTCGCCGCTGGCGCGGGTGTCGAGGATGATGCGCACGTTCTTGGCCTGGACGCTGAGGGTGACGATCTCGCCGGCGAACTCGTTCGCATTGGCCTTCTTGAAAGTGCCGATGGTAGCCATTTTCAGTCTCCGTTTCTTCGTTTCCGAGCCCGCACCATGCGACCTCGATGGCGATCGTTGGGCCGGAGGCGACCGCCGCCGCATCGCTTGCGACCGCAGCAGCGCGGAGGATGGCAAAAGGCGCGTGTTTCTTGGCTCCCGCGAGGAATGGGCTTGCCCAGGGGAAGAAACTCGCGACGCGCCATTGCGGCATAGGTGGTCGAGGCTTCAGCCGTCCTTCGGCCAGATCAGCCCGTTCGAGAGGTCGTTGGTGCGCTCTGTAAGATGAAGGAGAGAGGCAATGGCGGCATAGGGGACTGAAAAGACCAGGCGGGCTTTCTCGCCGCTCTACCGAGCTCAACGGAGCCGCCTTATCATACGGCCGGATAAGCGCTTCCGGCTTGACTTGCGCGTGATGCGAGCGGCTTTGCACCAGCTGCCTGGAGACGGTGGTGGCGCAGATTCAGCGAGCTGGTGCTTGCTTGCTGCCGTTGCGGAGAGCGGAGATACAGCGTTCCAATCGCTCCAACCGCGATTTATGCGACCGCAATTGATGCCCTATATCATGGAATTTCGTTCGCCTGCGGTGGTCGCCACCCCCGGCAAGCAACTCTTGTTCCAGCTTGGCGATCTGGTCTCTGACCTGCGTCGCCTCGGCAATACGCCGTTCTCTGATCCATCCGCGACCCTTCACCTGACCAGCCCGTGATCTACCCTGTTGTATGCTTCGGATGCCTTCGAAGTGTCGGTCGATCGGGGTCGTGCCAGGGAAGATCGCAAGTCAGAGTTCATCGCAGGCAATGTCATGAGTATCGTGATTGGTGGGGGTGGCCCGGGATATGTGGCCGCAATCATCGGCGGCAACCCCGAGGTCAAAATCTTCTTACCGAGCTAAAGGGACAGCTGGGGCACTAGCCTCTCATGGGGAGCATGGAAGACGCGGCGAAACCTGCCTGACAGGTCCGATTTATGTGCACACCCACTCACGGACTGTGCAATTCCTTCCGCCGCTCTCGCACGCTTTGAGCGCCGTCTCCTCGGCGGCACGCGCGGACTGCGCGGTCTTTGCGCTCCAATTCCCCACTTGCCCTGGCGCTTTCCTTTCCACAGCGAGCGCACCGCAATGATCGTAGGGGAAGGCAGTGCTGTCATCGTCGTCCCAATGGCGGTGGTTGCGGAAGACCGCAACGGGCATGCAGCTTTTGCCGCCGGCATTTGCACAGTGCTTCAGCGCGGTCTGCGTGGCTTCCTGGCGCGTGTCGGCTCCCCAGAAGAAGCCGTGCTTCCCGTCGGCGCTCGAATAGGCGATCGCCGCCCAGATTCCCCTCTCCTCACGCGCAGGCGGACCGGCCGCCAGGTCCGCCGAAACGGCCGGCCCGCCCCACATAAGAAACATGCATAAAGCTGTCACGAACGGTTTGCGCGTCACGTTGGATTTCCCAGAAGCGGCACCCATTGCATTCGCGCCGCGCCTGCCTACTGTGCAGCCGATGCCACGGAGATGACGATGCAGCTTTGCGCTGACGGCAACAGCAAGGCTTGGCCGTTGTTACCGCCAAGCTCATAGACGGCGACCTGGCCCAGATTGTCGGAGATCTTGCTGTTGGGCGGGAACATGGCAGGCACGCTCGTGCAGGGCTTGCCAAAGGGCACGACCCTGACCATGGTCCCCTCGCAGGCTGAGCCGGTCGGGGCGGCGAACATAACGCCGGCGGCCGGCCCGTTATACTGGGTTGTCGCATAGTCCATGCCGACCAGCGCCTGCATGGGATGCTTGAAATAGCCAGGAGCGCTCGCCGGCTGCGACTTGCTTCGGCTGGGCTGAGGCTCCTGGCAATTGCCTTCCGAAACCCGGATTTCTCAGACCGAGGCAGCATTGAAATAGACGCCAAACTCATGGCCCGTAACCCGGCCCGCCAACTCTCTTGAAGTGGAAATGTACCCTTCCAATATTTTCTCTGTACCGAGAGCGCTTGCCCGTGGGGACCTGGTGCCCTGTTCGCTTGGGCGTGTCGAAGGCATATCCTGCTCGGGTGGTAAGAAGGGAGGTTGCTATGGAAAGTGGAGCGTTCAAGCAGCCGATTTTCGTGAGGGACGACGGCTTCGTTCTTCGAAAGATCGAATGTCTCATGGATGCGATAGAGTTTTTGGAGGAATGGCCTGTCGAAAGGCGCGGCCTTCTGCACGCAGCTGCGTGTGAAACCTGCTACTCCGCGTATGATGGCCGGAAGTCTGTCGAGGCGGCGCACAAGACATTTACGACTTGGGCACGCAGGGTCAGGGTCATCGAGGATGTCCCGTTGGCGCCATCGTGGATGACAAGACCGAAGATCGGCCCTGTAGATCGCCTTACAGAAGTTGGCCGCTGAATTCGCTGCGAGGGTTCTCGGGCCGCCGGCCCGCCGAAGATTGCATCGAAGACCAGCTGCGAGCCTGACCTTTCAACCACTGCTTTTGCGCTCGGACGGCTCCAGTGCAAAGGCCCATGGGCGTCCGCACGCGCGTGCCACATTGCCGGCCAGCCGGCTGAAGGTCTTTTCCAGCTGTTCCCCGGTCTGGTCTGCCATGCACGTCACTGAGCGGGGCTGGCCAGCTTCTTCCTGGTGCGGCTTTGTCGACTTGCCCTCAATCGCAAGGCCCTGACGAACGCAATCGCGCCCATGTCACAGCCATGGCGGGAAGGACCGTTTGAGCTGATGATGATTTTGGCTTGTTGGACGGTGAGCCCATATTTGCGGGCGAAGGTCTCGACGTCGTAGGCGTCGACCCAGTTCTCGATATCTTTGCTCATTCTGTCCCATGGATGGCCGAAGGTTTGTCACAACGCCGCAGCGGGTGCGAGGTTGCAAAGCCTCCGAACAGAAAATCGCGGCCCGGTGTAGCGGAGCCCTGCCTGGCACCCGGCGCTGCGCACAGGGTCTAGCTTCCTGATCTGGTTTGACCCGCCGTGGGCCACCCTCACGTCCGAAGCTGAGTGCATTGCTTAACTGGCTTTATCGAGCACGTCGCGGATCTTGGCCACGAGTTCTTCAAACGAGAAGGGCTTGGAAAGAAGCTGGACGCCCTTGTCGAGCCGTCCGTGGTGGACGATGGCGTTGCGCGAATAACCCGTGGTGAACAGGGCCTTGAGGCCGGGCCGGAGTTCGGCAGCCCGTTTGACAATATCGGCGCCGGTCATGCCGCTAGGCAGGACCACGTCGGTGAAGATCATATCGATGCGGACATTGTCCTCCAGGAACGCCAAGGCGGAAGGTCCGTCGCGGGCTTCCAGAACGAGGTAGCCGAGCTCCTTCAAAGATTCCACCGTGTAGGTGCGGACATCGAAGTCGTCCTCCACCACCAGGATCGTCTCGCCGGTGGCAGCTTCGGGGACGGGCAGGACCTCCGGGGCATCCTCAATCGACACCTCCGAAAGGAGCCGCGGGAGGTATATCTTGACGGTCGTGCCCTCCCCGACTTCGGAGTACAGTTTGACGTGGCCTTTGGACTGTTTGACGAAGCCATAGACTTGGCTCAACCCAAGGCCCGTCCCGCGCCCCTGCGCCTTCGTCGTGAAGAACGGCTCAAAGGCGCGTGCGAGGGTTTCACCGTCCATGCCGGAACCCGTATCGGAGACGCTGATGGCGGTATATTGCCCAGCCAGCACCTCAGCGTGAAGCGCCGCATAGGCCTCGTCGAGATGGGCGTTGAAGGTTTCGATCGTCAGCTTGCCACCGTTGGGCATGGCATCACGAGCGTTGATTGCCAGATTGAGCAAGGCGCTTTCAAGCTCGTTGGGGTCGGCCTCCGTTTTCCAAAGGCCGCCTGCGAGCACGATCTCGATCTCGTAGATTTCACCCAAGGTCCGATGCAGCATTTCGGACATGCCGCGCATCAGGGCATTGGCGTCGACCGGCTTGGGATCCAAGGGTTGACGGCGGGCGAAGGCGAGGAGGCGTTGCGTCAGTGCCGCCGCGCGTTGGGCACCGGTCATCGCCTGGGCGGTCGCGCGCCGCAGCCTGCCCATCTCCTGCGGCAGATTGCGGTTGAGCGTATCAAGGTTTCCGACGATCACCTGCAGCAAATTGTTGAAGTCATGCGCCACTCCCCCTGTGAGTTGGCCGATGGCCTCCATTTTTTGGGCCTGCCGCAAGGCCTCTGCATTCTGTTGCAGTTCCTGCGTTTTCTGAGCAACCAGTGTCTCAAGATCGGCATTGAGTTGCCTTAGCGCATCCTCGGCGCGCCGACGCTCCTGCAGCTCGCGCTCAGCCGCCTCGAACAGCCTTGCGTTGTCTATGGCGATCGCCGCTTCGCCGGCGAGACCCACAAGGATTTGCTCTGATCGCTCGCCGAAGACGCCCGTTTCGGCATGACCGAAAAACAGGCCTCCAATCACCTCCCCCGACCGTGAGACGACTGGCACCGCGAGGTAGCTTCTGACCGGAAGATGCCCTTCGGGCATGCCCTTGCGCGGCGCGTTTTGGCCGTAGCGGGGATCCTTTGTGATGTCGTCGGATCTCACTATCCCTGTGCCCTCGAACGTGGGCGCAAAGACCTGGGTGTTGCGCGGCATCGGGAATCCCGAGAAGGCTTCGCGAGGAACACCGGAAAGGCTGTAGAGCATATAGCTCTGGCCGGCGGCGTTGACGACGTTGTAGAAGAACGCGCCGAACTGTGCGCCAGTGAGCTCCACGCCGGCATCGGTGACGATCTGGACCAGCTTTTCCAGATTGTTCTCTCGAGCAAGCGCGGCCCCGGCGCGGTTGAGGATCTCAAGCGCCCTGGTCTGCTCCTGGAGGCGCAACTCGGTGTTGCGCTGTTCGCTGCGATCCCGCAGAATTTTGACGAAACCGACAAGGCTGGCGTTGCCATCGAACAGAGGAGTGGTTTCGCCAACCGCCCAGAACCGGCTTCCATCCTTTCTTTGGCGCCAGCCCTCGCTGCCGCCGCGACCGTGAAGGCGGGCGTCGGACAGCTCTTCGGCGAGCAGCGCATCACCGCTTTCCGGGGGAAAGATCCGCGCTAAAGTCTGGCCGAGCATTTCGGCCTCGCTCCAGCCGAGAATGCGTCGCGCGCCTTCGCTCCAAGCTGTGACGACCCCTTCAGCATTCAGTATGATGATGCCGGTGTCGACGGCGCTGTCCAGAATCTGCCGAACTTCTGCGGAGGCGTTTCGAAGCGTATCATTCATCGGAGATCCGGCAGCAAAGGATGTCAGGATGGTTGAGCCCGGGATAGGTTCGGCCACTAGCAGAGCAAGGCTACTCTGGCGCAGTCAAGCCCAGCAGATGCCTAACGTGAGCCGCAAGAGTCTCCGTCAAAAACGGCTTGGCGACGACAAACGTCCGATCGTCGACAACATCCTCCGCCGCGGGGGCATAGCCGGTGATCAACAACACCTTTAAGTCCTTCCTCGTTCGTCGGGCAAGGTCGACCAGTTGATGTCCGTTGACACCGCCCGGCAAATTCAGATCGGTCACCAGTAGGTCGACTGGTTGATCCGAATCGAGCACCGTGGAGGCCTCAACAGCGTTGCCGGCTTCCATGGCGGCGAGACCAAGCTCCTCCAAAGTGTCGACGACGAGCATACGGATCAGCGGCTCATCATCCACGACCAGAACCCTTCGGATGGGCTCCATGCCTGACTGGAACTCACTCATGGGGGCCTCCTGAATTTGCTCCTACGAGAAATCACCCTGCATTCTAAACCCCGAAACCGATCAACGCCGTCCTGACGGGAGAACAGAACGCTCCCACAAAGGGAAGGTTGCCACCGCGGTCGGGACGGTTACCCTGGGATGGCCGTGCTCGTGCGCTGGTGCTGCCCCAACCAAGCATTAGCGGCGCAAATGAAACCTCCGTGCCGGTCGCTGGTTGATACAGCTGCCGGAGGTATTCATCTATGGGTAGAGTTCGAGACAGCGATAGCCGGCGTGCAAAGACGCCCCGCAGCCGCCCGCTCAAGGGGGAGGGACACGGAGGTCAAGCACGTCGTAGACACTCACTCGGTGTCGGAGAGCCAAGCTCGCGAACTTGTCAGGCGCCACGGCAACGATTGGCGTAAGATCGACGAGGCTGCGAAGTCCTACAAGGACGAAAACTGACGCTGTCGTCGATGTGTCAACGCCATTTTTCCCCCTCCTGGGGAAAACCGATGGAGCAATTTAGTCTCCACCCTCAGCCGGCTCTTCCCCTTTTTCTCAGCACACGTTGCCACATTCACCTGTTGCACAACACGCAACCCCATGTCGGGGATGGCTGCTGCCGGCTCCTGCGGTAGGCCGTTCCCTGAAGTTCGAAGCTGATTGGAGTCATTGTGCTGAAGTAGACCTTGATCGAGGAGTGATGCTTCTCCTCGCCCTTAAGCGTTTCGACCTCGCCGACAAGCCTAGGCTTCAGCCACCGCGCTGTTCATTCTTTAGTCCTTCGGAGGCGGCGCAGCGTCGCTTGCAAAGGCGAGATGAAGGACGAAATCCAACGTATCACTGAAATTGTTTCCAAAGGGCCGAGTTCCATTAGCGATGCCTAATTGAATGATGGAACAATTTCGAAGGGACCGGCATTGTTGGTGGAATTCAACGGAGGGCCACCCAATGTCCATCATTGAGAGCATCACCGGCATTTTCTCATCAAAGGAAGAGCCGAAAAAGGCGCGTGCAAGAAAGGCTGCGCCAAAGAGCGCCACACCAAAGAAAGCCTCTGCCAAGTCGTCAGCTGCCAAGAAGACTGGTGCGGCTCCGGCGATGTCGGCTCACTCGAAAGACGCCGCCTCCAAGGGTAAGTCAGGACGGCAGAAGGCGCCGGCCAAAAAGAAGGCAGCTCACTGACCGAAGACAACCTCGCGGAAGCGGGTTCTCCTTAGCGGACGGCTTTGATACCGCGTCGACGCTGCGTCGGCCACTAAGGAACATTCGTTATCGGCCACTGTTCTTCTCTGACCAGGAGGAACAACTATGGCAGACGATAAGACCCAACGAGACTTTCGCGACCGTGATCGCGTATCGGCCGCCGAGGATTATGAGGTCCGCCATTTCGCCAAGCAGTACCGGATCAGCCCCGAGCAGGTGCGCGAGCTGATCAAAGAACACGGCAACGACCGTAAGACGTTGGAGCGAGAAGCCAGAAAGCTTCGCGGATGACGAGGCTTGCAGAGCTCGGCCCTCCGAAACGGGTGACGGTGCACTCCCCGCCCGGCTCGAGGGAGGATTCCGACTTCTATCGGTGCGAAACGTGCGGCCAGTTCGTCGACTGCAAAGACATCAGACAGGTAATGTGGCACCGGTTCCAGGACGAGCATGAGCCGCTGGAGTTGGATGCATGAAGCCCGAAAATCGATCATCCACAGTCCGGCCAGAACGAAGCCGGAAATCTACCTCTGAAGGAACCTTCGACCGCGCGCTGAAGAAGGCCATCAAGGGGACCAAGCCCAGTGATGACGAGGCGCCGCCGGTTCCAACCAGGACCGTGAAGGGGGCGTCGCCGCGCCGAGCGGATAGAGAGCACTCTTAAGATGGCCGCGAACGATCCCGACTGCCGTGCGGCGCTGCAGCTGGTAAGGGCCACGATTGAGGAATATTGCCCGCCGGGCGTGCTTCCCAGCGAAGAGTATATCAATGGCAGGACGGACCATCGCTGCTGGCCGAAGCCGAGGCCCTATCGGCGGCGATCGTTGCTACCGTCAAACGGCTGAGCTCCGACCCGCCACACATGCCACCCACGGCAAGCATGAAGTCGTAAGTGGCCTCAAACGGTAACCGCCTGTTCCCCTTGGCTTTCCGCGCGCTCCCGCCTCGAGCCGGAACAAGGGCTTCGCCCTGGTCGTTGGGTCGGTGACGCATTGCATGAAAACCTAACTGGTTGAAGAGATGGCCGGCGACACGCCGGTTTCCCATCACACTGTAATCGCCAACACGCCGTGGGAGGCTGCCACGGTCGGCACCAAGAAGGACGTCCAGCCGCACAGAGATGAACGAGCATGGGTTCGCGTCACCGAGGAAAGCAGCCGCGCCGTGTATAAGTACGCCTTCAAATAGGCTCCAGAAACAACGGCCTGTTCAAATCGCTGGCTATCCTGGCGGGCGGAACGAGCGACGGATAGGGGCGTTCCTGTTCATGGCTCTAGAAGATGACATTGAAATGGTGAAAGGCCATGTGAGGTTGGGCGAATGGCATTTGGTTCGTCAACACGAACTGATTGCCCAGCTCACGCGCGACGATCTGCCGGCAGCCCAAGCCATCGATTTCCTCCATCAATTGGAGGACATGCAGGAGCTGCATCGAAAGCATTTGGCGCGGCTCCAACGCAAGGCTGCGGACAATGAACTGTTCACCTCGCAACGGGCCGCTCTTGACCCCGAGGCAGCGGGGCACAGCGCGGACGCGTCGAACTAGATCCGATAACCCGCATGCCAGGGATGATTCATGCGACGCCAAGACTTGAGGCAAGAGCATCAGCCGGTTGGAGCAGGTAGCTAGTCAGGAATGGGGCGATACCGGAAATGGTCGCGAATATGCTCGTTGAAGAAGCGACCTTTGACAAACGCAGAACGGAACGCGACGTAGGTCTCAGGGGGTACCTCCTCAAAATCGTAGCGCTTGCCGCTGCTCACGAACCAGACTGACAGTGTCCTGCTCGCCGGATCGTACTCGGTCTTCTTGATCGAGGTGGACGGCATTGGCATACCCATCGTTTGCATATCGCCAACGATCGGAACCAGTTTTTGTTTCAACAACACGAACTGTAACGCCACCCATGAAGACGACAGCCACTTACGACTCGGCGGCGGGCACATTCACGCTAGAGAAAGGCATCTGGCGAGGGACGTTTCCGATTGTCGACCTGCAGAAGTGGTTCCACTTCTATCGCCAGCAAATGGAGCGTTATCCCGCACATGCGGGATCGTATGCAGAGGATGTGAAAGCCCTGGAGGCGCTGGCGGCTGAGTTGCGTGGGCGACAATAGAAGAGCCCGCACCGCGGGGAACGGTGCGGGCTGATGTCGGGGGAATACCGACCCGACACGACGCGTGCGGGGTTTTGGGAGGGGATTGCGTCGCGGCTACCAAACCTCGGTCTGACTGGAATGTTCCGCCGAAACTGAGGCTCGCGCGCCTCGTGCCCACAGGTAGTGATGCGAAATCCGAGCCCGGCTCGCAGATCGAGGGTGACACAGGATTGTGCGAGCCGGGCCTAGCCGCCGACAAGCGGTTTCAAAAGCCGGCGGTGAGCAAAGTTGGTCGATAACCCCTCATACTGCAATGAGGACTGAGGTCCGATTTCGCTCCTTGCGATAGTCTATCTTTAACGTCGTGAAAGAGCCCGCCTGCCATTGGGCGCTAGACGGGCTCTTTATCGGGCCTCCCTGCGGGCAACCGCAGTTTCCAGTGTGGGGCTGGTTGCGGCTACACCCCACCCGACGCGGTGCGCGGATGGAAAGCAGCCCAGCCGGCGCGCCACCTGTTTGTTCAACCGCACACCGCGCCCGATGTTCCATTAGCAATTGCTTGACTAAGCCGCCCGTCGCTCCAGACTCTTTTTATGGCGAAGGGCTTATTCAAGATCGGCGATGAAGTCGAAATCCCCGCGACTGTGCGCCGGCGTGTCACGGAGGACCGTGTAAGCGTTTCGATCCCGACCTATAACCAACCCCATTCGATCATCGAGACGGCCAAGGTGACGAAGGGCCAGCCAATAGAACTGGTCGGCGACGTCACGCGCGCGATGGGAACCAGTTCACCGTCAATCTCGGAGTGCCTGTGACGGTGAACGCCGGCACCCTCAGGCTGGTGACACGTTATGTCCCTCCGAGGCGGAAGAATCCGCTGGTTGACGAGGCGAGCTGAGGGAACGGTGATCTATCGCCCGAGCGGCAGCTTAGACATCGACAGCAGCTCGGCCTCGTCTCTGATCCCCGCCAGGTAATTTGCCAGGAGGCGAGATGCGAGGGCTTCGCGTCGCTCAGGTGATTGATGTTCGTCCTTCAATTTATCGAACATGCGACCGAGCAGCGCGACTTCTGGAGGACTGAAGACGCCCGCCTCTCTGACTTTCTGGTAAATTGGCATGAGGTCCTCCCAACACCGGCCGAGCCCTCAAACGCCATTAACTGATCTCTGACATGGTCAGTTGTCAATCAAGGAAACCCGCCGATGCAAGCCAGCAGGGGAAGGTGTCCCGCACCGAGCGCCACGGAGTCAGATGCCATGGCGGACTCCTGGGGACTGCGGGTCTGGCGGGCTGCTCGCTACCCATCCTGTCGTGAGCCTTCGTTCCATTTCGTTACAAAAGAGACAAATCAAGTGCCGCGGGCCTTGTAGACTCCGCAGCCGAGGGAGAGCGCTCCGGGTTCCGGAGCCCGACACGACGCTTACACCTAGCGAAAGGCTATCGTCGCGTCCGAGCATCCGCTTGGCATGTTCCCGCCGGAATCAATGTCGATCTTTCAGAAAGCGCGCCTCGCGAAGCAGGGACGGCCAGTCTGTGCCGATCAGGCCAACCAGCTCCCGCGCCCGCTCTTCTGAAATTTCGGCCTCTTTGACGAGGCGAGGGATTAGCAATTCGGCTTGGCTCGGAAAGTCTTCGCCGTTTTCATCGTCACGTATCATCCATCTCCGTCGCTTCAGCAGAAATGGAGCGGCGTGGAGAAGGTTTCGGGCGTCTTGCTCAATGTAACAGATTGTGAAAAAGCCCGCCGGCCGAAGCCGACGGGCAGGTGCTGGAGTAGCCTGGGTGCGCAAGGTTGGCAACGTACGCGGCAGGCCGATCAGGGAACTACAAAACGCGTGCGTTGTTCCCCGAGGACTCGAGCCTCGACCCTCAGTCGCATTGGTCCTGAGACAAAGGTCTTGCCTGGCAATTCATAAGTCCGGAGCCGGAAACATCTTCCGGAGATGGTCATTGGAGTGCGCCGGCGAGCATAGTCCCTTCATCGCCGGTTCAGGAGCGCCCGCCGTACCTGCGAAACGGCGGGGGCCCCATTAGCTTAAAGCGCCGGATTGAGTCCAATTAGGCTCAGGCCGAAATGAATTCGTACGCGCCCCTAAATTGTTCGTATGCAAAGTATCTTTTGGGCGCTATGATGCAGCTTGCCGTAGGGGAAGAGTATGGCTGCGCACGAACATCATTCGGTCGAGATCATCCGAGAAGCCAAATGGGCGGTACGGGTCACCGTCTATGGCAGCACCTTGACTTTCCCATTCGAGGCGGAGGATTACGCTCGCTCCTATGCTGACGGTCAAGCATTCCGTCTTGACGTTCAGGTGACGGAGCTCAAGAAGTCGGCCTAAGGGCCGCTCTGAAGCGGCCGACATCTGGCGCAAAGCCGTCGCCGGTAATGGAACGCGGTCCCGTACTCACTCGCCAGCGGCGTTCTCCGCTCCAATCTATGAGGCTGCTTTTGATGCACCGCTCCCAGAAGGTGGACCGACTGGAATGTCCCGAAGCCTGTTATTCCTGAGCGGCCACTTGCCCGGATGAACGAACGGCCGCTTCTGAGATCGATCCGGTCAGGCTGAACGACCGACATGAGGGCGCAAAGCGGATGTCGCAAGGCGTTGATCGTGATTCCGCCAATGACCGTCTTCGGAAGTCTCATCGCTACGAAATCGTCGAATAAAGAAGAGCCTGCATGTGCTCTGGCAGGTCGAGCTCGCCGCGCGCCTCGATCTCCAAAAGATATCGGGCTTTGGCCGCGCTATCGTCCGGGCTGACCACAGGATAGGCGCAGATAGCCAGCAGCGCCCCCTCCTCGTCTCGACTGGCTCGGTCGTAACTGCTGCTTGCAGCCTTCTCGTGGACAGCCCTGCCGAGCGCGGCATATGCCGTCATGTGAGCTTCGATTAGCGCCCGTAACTTGCTGGGCGGCGGCTCTGCGGCGCATGCTGTTTCCGCCACTGCCGAGGCAAGGACAACGGCGCTGGAGTGGACGAGCAAGGCGCGGCGATTGATCCTGGTCGTAGTGATCTCTCCTCTTAATTTGATGCCAAGCTTCCGCGAATGTCGAGGACATTGCGGGCAACGTAACACGACCGCTCGCGCGGTTATGTCAGGATGAACATAAATGCCCCTCGGCAAACCTAATGCGAGCCATCACGGATCCCCGATCAGGTGCAGGAATTGATTTCAAGGGCTTGGCGCGAGGCGCAAAGCACCGTCTCTCTTAAGGACGAAAGCGTGCGTGCGGAGCAAGGAAGTGAAGCGGTCGGCGGGCGGAAGTCCTTCAGGAATGGCGCCGCCGCGCGCGCAGCAATTGTCGATAGCCGCGCTCGACCATACTGAGGCCATCGCGCACGAGGCGATGCGTCTGGTATCGAAAAGCCGAGTCGTGCCAGTCGGCGGCGCTGACCAGCCGCCGGCCAAACAAGGTGGTCGCGACTTCGAAGTGGGATGCCTTCTGGTCGCGGCCATCCAGGCATCGAAGCATGTGGCCGAGCCGGCGACGCTGGGCCGCAGTCAAGCGGGCGTCGGGAAGGTGTTGCCTATGGATTGAGCGAATGAACCGCTCGATCGCCTTGAGACGTTCGTGCGCCATGTCATCGAGTGGAATTACGGCGGCAAGCGGCTCACCTGGCCGCGCATCCTCGAGAAGCGCCAGTTGCGTCCGGCCCAGCAAAGAACGTGCGTGAAGTCCGATCTCGTCATGCCGGCCCCCGGCAAGCGGAAGGTCATAGGCGCCGCCCTGCCCTGCGCGCAGATCGCGCGGAACCTCGATAAGATTGACGATCCCAGGGTCGATCTCAGGCGCCCAATAGACGGGCTGCTCGACCGCGGACTGATCAGGCCGGGCGGCGAAACTGCAAACCCCAGCGTTTGCGCAACGCGCGCATGGCCTTGGCAGAGCGGGAGGCGGCGAAGTCCTGCTGATACTGCGGATTGCGTCGCAGGAACTCCCAGGCGACCACATCGGCTGCGGCGCCGTTGAGGAACGCATATGCCTGTGGGTCACGCCACTGCGATGTATCCGGCTTCATCCGCATCCTTCCCTTCTCAAGGATCTGATAAGGGGATGCGGCGTTGAGCGAAATCCTTGGATTCCGTCATTGACGAATGGACGGGGAGAGGCCTCAGCGCCGAGCGGTCAGGCTAGGACTTCCGCGAGCCTATTGGCTAGTGCCTTGCAGTGTCCTGAATGTCTGCGTCCAGGTGCGATAGGCCTCATCATCGCCTTGGCTCCACGCAGTGAAGGCGCGCCAGGCGGCGAAAGACGAGGCGGGCTGCTCGAACAGAGCGCCAATCGACTGATCGCCGGCGGCCCAGCCCGCGGGGCGATCGCCTATCGGTTCATGCGCGAGACGCCGCAGATCGGCCAATGCCGAGCGGATGTGCTGCAGCGGAAATTCGCAGAGGTCGGTGTTGTCAGTCGCTTCCCGACGACGAGGAAGCAAGCCATCTGGAACATAACTTCAGGCGCATTCTGAAGGCAAAGTGCATGCACCTGGGCACGCCTCTGCAATTGATCCGGGAGAAAACCATGCTGGTAACCAAACAGGTGGGAGACCAGCAGGACGCAGCTACCAAGGCCTGGAATTTCTGTACCGCCCTCTACTATAAAGGTAATCGCACTATCCCCTGGCGGCTCGTCGAAGACACCGCGAAGCTCCGCTCCTGCTACATTGGCATCGGCTTTTACAAGAGCAGGGATGGCGAGACCGTTTCATCCAGCCTTGCCCAAGTCTTCGACGAATTCGGCCATGGGATCATTCTCCGCGGCACCCCGGTATCCATTGACAAGCAAAACCGCCACCCATACCTCACCGCCGAACAGGCCTATCGTCTTCTGACCGACGCACTCGAAGAATACGACAAGGCGCTCGCGCATATGCCGGCCCGTATCGTGATCCATAAGTCCAGCCACTTCCGTGATAGCGAAAGGGAAGGGTTCCTGCGCGCGTTGGAGGAGAAGGGCGTCGGAAGCAAGGATTTCGTCTCGATAACCGACACCGACATCCGCCTATTTGGCGATAACAACTACCCGCCTAAACGGGGCACGCTCCTAGGCCTTTCGGAAGACGAAGGTATCCTCTACACGCGCGGAATGGTCGATTTCTACAAGACCTACCCTGGGATGTACGTCCCTGCCCCGCTTAGGATCACGGCCTGCGAGCAGGACTCGTCACTGGAAAGCCTGTGCAAGGAGATCCTCGGCCTCACGAAGATGAACTGGAACAATACCCAGATGGATGGTCGGCTGCCCATTACCCTCGAATGCGCGAAAAAGATCGGCGACATAATGAAGTATGTCGGTCCGACCGAGAAGCCGCAGGTCAGTTACAGCTTCTACATGTAGCTAACGGTGATGCTGGCAGGCAGGTGATCGAAACTGGCTTCGCCCCTCAAGTTGTCCCGGCCTGAGGCAGGAACACAGGCCAAGCATCGTCAGCGCGACTGGAAACGGCGGCTGTTGGGAAATTTCAGAATGTGTCCGGATGACCGGAATTGGCGCATTGATGCCGTCAAATCTTGCCTTGATCGACGTCTGCTTTCGGGAAAACGCCGCCGTACGCCCTACGGCAGATATGCGGCGCAAAGCTGCCGTTCGCTTTCGCCAGAAGCTGGGTTCCCGGTATAAACGGTCATGGGAAACAGCCGCGCCGTACCCACTTGACTCTCGCTGCTCAATCGTAGAACAAATAGAGAACATGCTTATATACGCTTTCCTGGAGGTCAACGACCATCTTGCGGCCGGAGCCCGCCATAGAGTCATTGCGTGCGCGGATCGAGAAGATCCAGGGCCGGAGCCGACGCGCCAGATCAGTGCTTCCATTCGGCATCGCCGAATTGGATACGCGGCTCCCGGGCGGCGGGCTGGCGCTCGGTGCGTTGCATGAAATCGCGGGCGGCGGCAACGGCGCCATCGACGGCGCGGCCGCGGCGCTGTTCGCCGGCGGTGTGGCGGCGCGCACGCGCGGCAAGGTCTTGTGGTGCATCACTCGACCAGACCTGTTCGCCCCGGCGCTGGCGCAGGCCGGCCTGAAACCGGACCGCGTGATCTATGTCGAGGCCGGCGACGACAAGACAATCCTCGCCTGCATGGAAGAAGGCATCCGGCATGGCGGCCTGGGTGCGGTCGTCGGTGAGGTCGCGCGCCTGACCATGACGGCTTCGCGGCGACTGCAGCTCGCCGCCGAGGAAGCCCACACGATCGGTATCGCGCTGCGGCGGTGGCGACGGCAGACGGAGGCAGCCGATTTCGGCCAGCCGACGGCCGCCATGACGCGGTGGCGCATCTCCGTCCTGCCCTCGACGCCGCTGCCGGTACCAGGCGTCGGCCGTCACCGATGGCTGGTCGAATTGATCCGCGCCCGCGCGGGCGAAAGTGCCGATTTCGAATTGGAGGCGTGCGATGGCACGGGTCGTCTCTCTGTTCCTGCCGACCTGGCCCACCGATCGGGTGCGGCGGAAGGCCGGCGACGCAGCGCCGCCGGCTGAGGCCCCGCTGGTTCTGATCGGCCGCGACAAAAACCGGCGCGTGGTGCTTGCGGCCGACGCCGCGGCACTCGCAGCCGGCTTGCGCCCCGGCATGCCCGTGACGAAGGCGCAGGTGCTGGTGCCGAGCCTTGCGGTCCAGGACGCCGAGCCGCAAGCCGATGCCGAGGCGCTCGAGCGCCTCGCTGTCTGGATGCTTCGATTTGCGCCGATCGCGGCGCCCGATCCTCCCGACGGGATTGTCATAGATACGACAGGGGCCGACCATCTCCATGGCGGCGAGGCCGCGATGCTGGAGGGCATGGTCGGGCGTCTGGCGATGTCCGGCATCGTCGCCCGCGCCGCGATCGCCGACAGCTGGGGCGCGGCGCATGCGCTGGCCCGCTATGGCGGCCAAGCCATCCGCATCGCGCCAGCTGGCCACGGCCAGTCCGTCCTCGAGCCACTTGCGCTCGAGGCTTTGCGGATCGCCTCTTCGACGGCGGCCGAGTTGCGAAGGCTCGGCTTCCAACGGATCGGCGATCTCCTGAAACAGCCCCGCGCGCCGCTTGCCCTGCGCTTCGGTCCGGAGATCGGTCGCCGCATCGATCAGGCCCTCGGCAACACAGCCGAGCCGATCGACCCGGTTCGCCCGCCCGACATCGTGGAAGTCCGCCGTGCCTTCGCCGAGCCGATCGGCGCGGCCGAGACAATTGCGCGCTACATCGGCAAGCTCGTCGCCCAGCTCTGCAGCCTGATGGAACAGCGCGGGCTTGGCGCGCGTCGTCTCGATCTCATCTGCCAGCGGGTCGACAGCCAAGCGCAGGCGGTCCGTGTCGGCCTGGCCAAACCTGTCCGCGATGCCAGACGGCTGACGCGGCTGCTTAGCGACAAGGTCGAGACCATCGCACCCGGTTTTGGCATCGAGACGATGATCCTGGCTGCGACAGCGGCCGAGCCCCTGGAGCGCGGCCAGGTCGTGAGCTTCCTTGTCGAAGAAACCGTGCCCGACGTCTCCGACCTCATCGATACGCTGATGAACCGCGTCGGCGAGCGCGCCATCTACCGCCTGGCGTCCGTCGCTAGCGATGTGCCGGAGCGTTCGGTTGCCAAGATCTCCGCGATCGCCCCCGATACAGGCGCGAGCTGGCCCGGCCATTGGCCGCGGCCATCGCGCCTGCTGCCACAGCCGGATCCGGTCGAGACCGTGGCGCTGCTGCCCGATCATCCGCCGGTGTCCTTCACCTGGCGCGGCGTGCGCCGGCGCGTGAAGCGCGCGGACGGGCCGGAGCGCGTCTTCGGCGAATGGTGGAAGCGCGATGCCGAGCTTGTGGCGGTGCGCGATTATTTCCGGGTCGAGGACGACGCCGGCGAGCGGTACTGGCTCTACCGCGCCGGCGACGGCGAGGATGCGGCGACTGGGTCGCACCGATGGTTCCTGCATGGGGTGTTCGGATGAACGACGTCCGTTATGCCGAGCTGCAGGTCACCTCGCATTTCAGCTTCCTGCGCGGCGCCTCCTCGGCCGAGGAGCTTTTCTCGCAGGCCGCCCTTCTGGGCATCGAGGCGCTCGCCATCGCCGATCGCAACAGCCTCGCCGGCATTGTCCGCGCCCACGAGGCGGCCAGGACGACAGGCGTGCGCCTCATCGTCGGCTGTCGGCTGGATCTCACCGATGGTATGTCGCTACTCGTCTATCCGACGGACCGCGACGCCTATTCCCGGCTATGCCGGCTGCTCTCGCTCGGCAAGGGACGTGCCGGTAAGGCGAAATGCCGGCTGGAGTGGAGCGACGTTGTCGCCTATGGCGAAGGCCTTATCGCCGTGCTCCTTCCCGATCTGGCCGACGAGACCTTGGCGCTGCGCCTCAGGCATCTGCGCGAGGCATTCGGCGATCGCGCCTATATGGCGCTGTCGGTCAGACGCCGGCCCAACGATCAGCTTCGCATTCACGAGCTGGCGGCGCTTGCCTTTCAGATGAGGGTGCCGACGGTCGTCACCAACGACGTGCTCTTTCACGAGCCAGGCCGCCGCATGTTGCAGGACGTCGTCACTGCTATCCGGCACAACGTCACCATCGATGCGCTGGGCGACCGCCGCGAGCGGCATGCTGACCGTTACCTCAAGCCGCCGCAGGAAATGCATCGACTTTTCGCGCGCTATCCCGAAGCGCTGGCACGCACGATCGAGATCGCCGACCGTTGCCGGTTCTCGCTCGACGAGCTTGCCTATCAATATCCGGAGGAGCGCGACGATCCTTCACTGACGCCGCAGCAGGCGCTCGAAAAGCTGACCTGGCAGGGCGCCGCCACGCGCTACCCCGAGGGGATACCGGACAGCGTCGTCGCGTCGCTGCGTCACGAATTGCGGCTGATCGAGAAGCTCGACTATGCGCCCTACTTCCTGACTGTGAATTCGATCGTGCGCTTCGCCCGGTCGAAGGATATCCTTTGTCAGGGCCGCGGCTCGGCCGCCAACTCGGCGGTCTGCTATGTGCTCGGCATCACCTCGATCGACCCCGGCCGCAACGACCTTCTCTTCGAGCGTTTTGTCTCCGAAGAACGCCGCGAGCCGCCCGACATCGACGTCGATTTCGAGCATGAGCGGCGAGAGATCGTCATGCAATGGGTGTTCGACACCTATGGCCGTGACCACGCGGCATTGTGCTCGACGGTCGTGCGCTACCGCACCAAGGGCGCGCTGCGCGATGTCGGCAAGGCGCTCGGCCTGCCGGAAGATCTTATCCGCACGCTCTCCGGCCAGGTCTGGGGCTGGTCCGAGGAGGGCGTCGAAGAACAGCATGTCGAGGAACTCAATCTCAACCTCGCCGATCGCCGCCTGCGGCTGACGCTCGACCTTGCCCGTCAGTTGATGGGCGCCCCGCGCCATCTCAGCCAGCATCCGGGTGGCTTCGTGCTCACCCATGATCGTCTCGACGATCTTGTGCCGATCGAACCGGCGAGCATGAAGGACCGCCAGGTAATCGAATGGGATAAGGACGATATCGATGCGCTGAAATTCATGAAGGTCGACGTGCTGGCGCTCGGCATGCTGACCTGCATGAAGAAAGGCCTCGATCTCCTCGCCGAGCACAAGGACATCCGGCTCGACCTTGCCACCATCCCCGCGGAGGATCCGCGCACCTACGCCATGATCAGGAAAGCCGATACGCTCGGCACCTTCCAGATCGAGAGCCGGGCGCAGATGTCGATGCTGCCGCGGCTGAAGCCGAGGACCTTTTACGATCTGGTGGTGCAGGTCGCGATCGTGCGCCCCGGGCCGATCCAGGGCGACATGGTCCATCCCTATCTGCGCCGGCGGGAAGGGCTGGAGCCGGTGCATTACCCGAAGCCCGAGCTCGAAAAAGTGCTCGGCAAGACGCTCGGCGTGCCGCTGTTCCAGGAGCAGGCGATGCGGGTGGCGATCGAATGCGCAGGCTTCACACCGGGCGAAGCGGACATGCTGCGCAAATCGATGGCCACCTTCAAGTTCACCGGCGGGGTTTCGTCGTTCAAGACGAAGCTGATCGACGGCATGGTGGACAATGGCTACGAACGCGCCTTCGCCGAGCAGACCTTCAAGCAGCTCGAAGGCTTCGGCTCCTACGGTTTTCCGGAGAGTCACGCCGCGTCCTTCGCGCTGATCGCGTATGCCTCGGCCTGGCTCAAATGCTGGCACCCGGACGTGTTCTGCGCGGCGCTCTTGAACAGCCAGCCGATGGGCTTCTACGCGCCGGCGCAGATCGTGCGCGACGCTGCCGCGCACGGGGTGGAGATCCGGCCGGCCTGCGTCAACGCCTCGCGTTGGGACTGTACGCTCGAGCCTGTCGCCGAAGACGGACGCTTCGCCGTGCGGCTCGGGTTGCGCATGGTGCGCGGCCTGGGAAACGTCCATGCGAGCACGATCGTCGCCACGCGCGCCGACCAGCCTTTCGCCTCTGTCGACGATCTCTGGCGCCGCGCCGGCGTGCCGCAGACAGCGCTCATCCAGCTCGCCGAGGCCGACGCGTTCCGGCCGGCGTTTGGCCTCGCAAGACGCGAGGCTCTCTGGGCAATCAAGGCGCTGCGCGACGAGCCGCTGCCCCTGTTCGCGGCCGCGTCGGCCCGTGAGGCGGAGCTGCTGCCAGAGGTCAGCGAACCGGCGGTAGCGCTCCGGCCCATGACGGCCGGGGGTGAGGTCGTCGAAGACTACCGCCATATCGGCCTGACGCTGCGCAGCCATCCGATCTCCTTCCTGCGCGAAGACCTACGCCGCCGCCGCATCGTCTCCTGCGCCGAAGCGATGGAGGCGCGCGACGGCCGATGGCTGGAAGCGGCAGGCCTGGTGCTCGTCCGGCAGCGCCCCGGCTCGGCCAAGGGGGTGATGTTCATCACCCTCGAGGACGAGACCGGCATCGCGAATCTCGTCGTCTGGCCGAAAGTGTTCGAGCATCACCGGCGCACGGTTCTGTCGGCAGGCATGGTCGCGGTGCAAGGGCGCATCCAGCGTGAGGGCGAAGTCGTTCACCTTGTCGCCAGACGCATCGTCGATCTCTCGGGCGAGCTGGCCAGCGTCGGCGAGCGCGAGGGAAGCTTTCCCGTGCCGCACGCCCGCGGCGACCAGGTACGCAATGGCGGCTCCGGACCCGACCCGCGCGAGCTGCCACCCAAGGGGCTGCGCAGCCGCGACATCTACATTCCCGACCTTCACATCGACAACATCAAGGTCAAGACGCGCGACTTCAGGTGAAACGCGGAATTTCTTGCCCGGCTCAGGATCGCATGCCGCGCCAAAGCGTTACAGGTCGAACATCGAGACGACGCGGCCGTCTAAAACAGGGAGAGGACAATGGCAGACGACAAATCCAAGCGAGGCGGCGCCGACCGTCGGCAGGTCTCCGGCGGTGAAGGCTACGAGGTCGATTATTTTGCCCGCAAGCACGGCATCAGCAGAGAGCAGGCCGGGGCGCTCATCAAGCGGGTCGGCAATGATCGCGACAAGCTCAATGCCGCCGCGGAGAAACTGAAGAAATAGGCCGCGGATTGCGAATGACGCATCGGGCAATTGAGTTTCGTCAGAGTGAGGTCAGGTGAGTAAGTCAGCGTCGCGTCGGCCCACAATCGAAGTGTCTTCCACTCGCCCTGCCAAGCCAGCCCCGCGCCGCGCGACCAATCTCACGCCACCTGCGTTCCGGCCGGTCCAGCTCGCAAAGCTGGTGGACACCGTCCCCGCCGGCGATCGCTGGATCCACGAAATGAAATACGACGGCTACCGCATTCTCGTCGCCGTGGGCGGCGGAGAGGCGCGCGCCTATACGCGCTCCGGCCTGGACTGGTCCGGCCGCTTCCCCTCTATCCTCTCGGAGGCTCGCAAGCTCAAGGTGCGCTCCGCGCTCATCGACGGAGAGGCCGTTGTCATGGACGCCGAGGGGCGATCGAGTTTCCAGGCTCTCCAGAACGCCTTGAAGGGCGACCCCGCGAGCATCGATTTTTATGCCTTCGACCTGCTCCAGCTCGACGGCGACGACCTGACGAAACGTCCGCTCCTGGAGCGAAAGGAGAAACTGAAGGAAATCCTGCCGGCGAAGAGTCCCATCCTTCGCTACTCCGATCATATCCAGGGCCGCGGCGAAGAATTGCTGAACCGCTTCTGCGACGCCGGCCTCGAGGGGGTTATCTCGAAGTTGGCGGATTCGGACTATGTCGGCGCCCGCGATGGAAGCTGGCTGAAGATCAAGTGCATCAAACGCCAGGAATTCGTGCTCGTCGGCTGGACGCCGTCGGACAAGGATCGCGCGTTTCGATCGCTGATCCTTGGCGTCCATGACGGCGGAAAGCTACGCTTTGCCGGCAAGGTCGGAACCGGTTTCGATACCGCCGAGATGGCGCGGCTCATGAGGATTATGGCGCCGCTGGAGCAGAAGGCCGCCACGGTCGCAGCACCGCGCGCGGAGGTTCGCGGCGCGCACTGGCTGCGTCCGAAGCTCGTCGCCGAGATAGCCTACACCGAGATGACCAACGAAGGGACGCTGCGCCATCCAAGCTATCTCGGGCTGCGCGAGGACAAGAAGCCGGAAGCCGTCGTGCTTGAGACGGAACACCGCACAGCGACGCTGCCACCGCCGGCGACAAGCACGGTCGCGATCAGCAACCGCGGCCGCGTCATCTACCCCGAATCCAACATCACCAAGGGACAACTTGCCGATTATTACGCCGACGTCGCCTCTATCATGCTTCCCTGGGCCGGCGGCAGGCCGATCAGCCTTGTTCGTTGTCCGCAGGGCCGAGCGAAGAAGTGTTTCTTCCAGAAGCATGACGCCGGCAGCTTCGGCGACAACGTCCATCATGTCGGGATCACTGAAAAGGACGGTCATGAGGAACCCTACCTTTACGTCGACGATGCCGAGGGGCTGATGACCTGTGTCCAGATGGGAACCATCGAATTCCATGGCTGGGGAGCGCGCATCGAAGACGTCGAGAAGGCCGACCGCCTGGTGTTTGATCTCGACCCAGACGAGGGGCTGGATTTCGAGGCTGTGCGTGCCGCCGCGTTCCAGTTCCGGGATATCCTCAAATCACTGGGGCTGACGACCTTTCCGATGCTGACGGGCGGCAAGGGCGTGCATGTTATCGCGCCGCTCACGCCCAGGGCCGAATGGCCTCAGGTGAAGGATTTCGCCTCCAGACTGGCTCAGGCGGTCGCACAGAGCGATCCAAGCCACTTCACGGCCGTGTTGTCGAAGGCGAAACGGAAGGGACGGATCTTCGTCGATTATCTGCGCAACCAGCGTGGCGCGACGGCAATCATGCCGTACAGCGCCAGGTCGCGGCCGGGCGCCCCGGTCGCGGCGCCCATCACCTGGGCGGAAATGAAGACGATCGATGCCCCCTCCCATTTCCATGTCGCCAATGCGACCGAGTTGAAGAAGCGCGCCGCGTCGAAGGCTCTTTCGGGATGGGGACGGGCCGACCAGGTCCTGCCGGATCTGTGATCCATGAGAATTGCGACCGATAACGTCAACGGCGTGAACGGCCGCCTGCCAGTGTCACTGCGCTGGCGCTACCTCGCATCACCCGACCTGCTCGACCACCAGCCTCCCGGCCTGAAGCGGCTTTATCAGGGATTTAGCGGACACCGACGGATCAAGCCAGCTCGCCCAATCCTTGCGCTCAAGGACTACGATCTGCCGATCGTGATACGGGGCGATGTCCGGACCGGGTTCCATCGTAAGCATGGTGAACGCCTCGCCGACATCGTTTGTCTCGCGCCAGATCCCGGCGATGCAGAAGATTGGCTCGTCGCGCTTGGTGAAGAGCCACTTGTCCTTGCGCTTCTTGCCCTTCTCCGTCGGGTCGGTGAATTCATAAAAGCCATCGGCCGGGATCAGGCAGCGGTTCGAGGCGAACTCGCGGCCGTCCGAGCGGAAGTTGTAAACCGGCCGCTTGTTTTGTCCGGGCCAGCTCCACCGGCGCTGAACCAGATCGGCCTCGCCGCTCGCTCCGTCGACAGGGCGAACAATCGGCCCGGGATCCGTTATCTTGATATCCTCGCGCGGCCCAACGTTCGGCGCGCCTTCGCTGAAGCGGATCTTGATCTTGAGATCGGCGAAATCCTCGACGATCGAGGCGACATCCACCATCAGCCGATAATCATTGCACATGTGTCACCTGCCTCTGCGGCGTTGCGCGGCAATAGTGTTCCTGTTATGTTCTTTCGGTCATGAGCGCAAGAGCTTTCGATTCCGACGCGCCGCTCGACGAACGCCGTATCATCATAAGGCGCTACGGCGGCGATGTTGAGATGCTGGAGCTGCCGTGGGGACTTCAACCCAAGGAATCCGGCGGGCGACCTTTCACGATGGTGCGCGCCGAAGGCCGAACGTTCCCAAGCCATCGCTGCCTCGTGCCGGCATCCGAATTCCGGCACCGCAGCCAGGGGAAGAACTACAGCTTTCGGCTCGCAAACGGTGATTGGTTCTACTTCGCCGGCATCTGGCGGCCAGCGACGCGTAATTGGCCGGAAGCCTACGCAATCCTTACGATCCAGGCCAACGATGACATCGCACCCTACCATGACCGGCAGCTGGCGGTGCTGCGCCGGGAGGAGCGCGCGGCGTGGCTCGAGATGACGTATCCGGAACACGAAGCGCTTCGTCCCCTTCCCGCGGCAAGTTTTTTGGTTCGCGCCTCCGCCAGGGTCGCGCACAGGCTGAATTCGCGATCTGAAGAATGTAGAATCCTGCGGCACGAAGCTCAGACCCTGGCGAAATGACATTGCAGGCAAATGGACCCTGACAGCGCCGCCGACCCGCGCAAGATCATCCACGTCGACATGGATGCGTTCTACGCCTCGGTCGAACAACGCGACAACCCGGAGCTGCGCGGCAAGCCGCTTGCCGTCGGTGGAGCGGCTGCCCGAGGAGTGGTAGCGGCCGCGAGCTACGAGACCCGCGCCTTCGGCGTTCGCTCCGCAATGCCTTCGGTCACGGCAAAGCGCAAATGCCCCGAACTGATCTTCGTGCCGCCCCGCTTCGACGTCTACCGGGCCGTCTCGGCCCAGATTCGCGAAGTGTTTGCCGAACATACCGACCTCATCGAGCCCTTGTCGCTTGACGAGGCCTATCTCGACGTCACCCAGAACCGGCTGAACATTTCGTCTGCGACGACGATTGCCGGGATGATCAGGGCGAAGATTCTGCTGGTGACCGGTCTCAGTGCTTCCGCGGGCATCTCGTACAACAAATTTCTCGCCAAGATGGCGTCCGACCAGAACAAGCCGAACGGTCAGTTTGTCATCACGCCGCGCCACGGGCCCGCCTTCGTGGAGAGTTTGCCAGTCAAGAAATTTCACGGCATCGGCCCCGCGACAGCCGCGAAGATGGAAGCGCTTGGCATCAAGACCGGCGCCGATCTCAAGGACAGGTCGCTTCCGTTCCTGCAGCAGCACTTCGGCAAGTCGGGGCGCTGGTACTATCAGATCGCCCGCGGCATCGACGAACGCGCGGTCGAACCGGATCGGCCGCGCAAATCGATTGGGGCCGAGGACACGTTCGCAGCCGACATCGTCGATCTCGATGCGTCAATCGCCGAACTCAAGCCGTTGGTCGCCAAAGTCTGGGGATACTGCGAAGGCAAAGGCATCCGGGGCAGGACCGTGACGCTGAAAATCAAATTCGCCGACTTCCAGCAGATCACACGAAGCCGTACGGTGGCGGTGCCGGTCGAACGCGTTGATCTCGAGCATCTCGCGGCCGATCTCCTGAGATCGGTTTTTCCGGTACGGAAGGGAATCCGCCTTCTGGGCGTCACGGTTTCGTCGCTAGGCGATGTCTCGCCGCCGGAACAACGGCAACTTCGGTTCCAACTTTAGGATTGTGGGGAGGAACCTGTCCGCCGGCTCGCCAGATCGGCGCGTGGATGGATCGATTCGCGACTATCGTGGAGGCTTTCTCGGTCATGCTCGTCGAACGGCATGGCCGCCGAAACAGAAGAGGAAGGCGAATGCCCTCCCCTCCGAAGTTTGATGCGTGAAATATCAGGCGGCCTCGCGTTGTTCTGCGGCCTCCGGCTGAAGGCCATGCAGGAAGGCGACGGCCCGTTGCGCATGGGCAGCGGCCGAGAAGATCGCGCGCTTGTCGTCGGCGAGGACTTTCAACCACGAGCCGAGATAGCTCGCATGGTCCGGCCGCGGCTCGAACTCCGGCGCTATACCAAGATCGGCGCATAGGAAGCAGCTTCCGAGCTCGGCAATCAGTTCCTCGCGTGCTCGCTCGCTGCGATCCTTGGCGTAGCGGCTAAGGTCGCGGTTCACACGATGGGGGGCCGAAGTCCAATGGGTGGCCTCGTGACTGAGCGTTGCCACATATGATGCAGCGTCCCGAAAAGTCTGGAACGGCGGCATCTGGATGTGGTCGGTCGCCGGGGCAAAATAGGCGCGGTCACCGCCATGGCGGATCACCGCGCCCGTGTTGGCAAAGAACCGGTCGGCATGCGCGATGCGAGCGATCGGATCGCATACCAGCTCCGCCTGCCGCCCATAAAAGTCGTCCGGCAGTCCGTCGATTTGCGCCATGTTGAAGACGGAATAGGCCTTGAGGAACGGGATCTCGCGGTCGATTTCCTCGCCGCCGGCGTCGGTCTCGGTTCTGGTAAAGCGGCTGGCGAAGACCACCATCGAGCCACTCTCGCCCTTGCGGACAGCCCCGCCGAGTTCCAGCGCCTGCTTGAACGTCATCCAGACCGGGCTGGAAAAGCCGCGTGCGATGGCCTCCGACCAAAGCAACAGCACGTTCATGCCGTTATAAGGCAGGCCATTGTGCCTCAGCGGCCGGGTGACGCGGCCGATGGCATTGCTCGAATGCCATGGCTGCATCCAGGGGCGAACGCCCTTTTCCAGCTCGGCCACGATGCGGTCGGTGATGCGCGCATAGATGTCGATGCGCGGTGCTTTTTCCTTCCTGCTCATTTTCAATCAACCTCCAGTTCTGGAGGCCGCGCCGATCGCGGCCCCGTCACGGGGTCCGCCGGGCGGAGCAGGAAGGCGGGCCGCGCACCCGACCGGGGGCCCCGTCGTGCTCTCACGACGGGGTGGTCATGGGCCGCAGCGATAGCGGAGGACGGCGGAGCCGTTGCGCCGACAGCCTGGCTCCGCCAGGGCCTCGGGCAGGACGGGGCGCGAGCGGCCGCCAGAAAGGAGAAAGGCGGCGCTGGAGTCGCCTCAATGCAGTCGGGAGAAGGTCGGGTCAATGAACCGATCGGCCGCCACTATACGGATCGTATTCGAAGAGGATTTCGATCTCGGCATCGTCGAGCTCGTCGGCCGGCATGACGCCAAATTCGTTGCCGACCTGGAAGAGGATGACCGGAACCATGAGGGTGCGTGCGAGGGACCAGGCGGCCTTCTGGGCGAGAGTGAGATCGTGGGACATCCGAGGGTTCCATCTTGGAGCGGGCCAATTCCCGCTCGATGGCTCCGTCAGTGTGCGGCGGCGGGCGCGATCATCCGAAGGCGTCAGCCGAGCGGCCGCAGCATGCTAGCGGACCCCTTGCGGGTTGATCGTGGAAGATCCGCCGCCGCACCAGGAAAGCCATCACACGAGAGCGGGATTGGGTCGTGAAGGAACCCAACCTGTCCAACGGCCGATGCGGGCGAAAGGAGCTGGCGCTGCGCGTGCCGTCCCGAAGTTCGTTCGCCGGAAATGACATCCGAACCCTGGCGCCAAGGCGCGCACAGGAAATCGCTGGAACAAGAACGTCCCTAGTGGAGGTGGTCGCCACGGGCGGAAGATTGGCAGACGATAGGCCATATTTGCTCGGCGCACCGCATGGTAGCAGGTCGTCTCTTTGGTCAGCCAGGGACGGCACTCGCGATGAAAGGGGCAGGCCCGCACAGTTGATGCGACTGGTGAATGAGGCTGGCTGCGTGACAGGGAAAAAAGGGCGGGACCGGAGCCCCGCCCTTCGGCGGCTCATCCGAGAGCCGCCATCTGCAGTTCAGCAGCCCTGCGGTCGACAGATTGGCCGGGGTTCTCGACAGGGCGTTCGAAGGGCTTCCAGACCTCGCCTACAACCTGCTCGTAGGCGGCAACGGCCCCCTCGGCGGCCATGCGTAGTGCATGGGCCTGGAGCGCCATATCGGCGGCGAACTCACGCTTGCGCTGGGCGGCGCTGTCGAAGCCGACCGGTCCGCCGACGTCTTCGTTCCGATCGTCGCAGGCCGACTTGGCCGTCGCATCCCGGGCTTCGGTCACCGCACGGCTGTAGAACTGGCCGGCCCCGTAGGCGGAACCGACGAAGGCACCGACGACGCGTTGCAAGTGGATCTGCATGGCGCGTTCCCCAAGCCCTTCATCGAGCGCTGCGGCGGTCTCCATAATGAGCTTTTCGTGCAGGTCGCGGATGCCGTCGCTATCCAGCACCTGGAGGCCAAAGCTCTCGGAGACCAGCGAGCACTGCGCGGCATCGGGACAGGCGAGCCGGACCATTTGCAAGGTAGTGCCCTTGCGGATCGGAACGATGCGGCCGGCTGCGCCGGAATTTGCGGCTTTCTTGGTCATGACATGTCCTTTCTTCTGGTTCCCGAAGCTCGAACCGGCTCCATGCCGGGCCTCCCTCGGGCGCGGACCAACAAAAACGGCGGGATGACGGGCGCTTCAGGGTCCGGGCGGACCGAGGTGAGCATGGAAGGCTTGCGGCCAAGCAGGGCTCTTCAGGCCTCGCGCGGGATGCGGGCCTGCCATGGCGAGACCGGACCGATCCGGCCGCCTCGCGGCGCGGAACGCGGCCTTGAAGCGGACGGCCGCCGGTTTAGGACCGCAATAAGCCCGAGGGAAGACCGGCAGGGAGGCCTCGATTTCGAAGTGGGAACCTGATGAGAGCTGATCATGACCACCTGCCGATTTCATCGACCGGAGGTGCTGGGCCTTTGGTCTGATGCTGGCGCGCATTGGTCCTACTCGATATCGCCGGTGAAACAATCAAGCCGAGAACGTCATTGCTTTGGCGGATCGCCGAAATCGCTCCCCTATCGGCGTTTCTGCCGGTTTCGCGCCGGCGTTGGGCGAGGGGCGCATAAGGAGAATACGGAAATGAAGACGATGATCACCAATTCTGTTGCCGGACTGTTGCTGCTGTCCGGCATCAGCGTCGCTATCGCGGATACTGTGGTTCTGGCACCTGAACAGGAAACGACCATCCGCGAGTACGTCAAGAAGGAACCCCTGGCATCGATCAAGTTGCCGGGCGTGGAGTTGAAGATCGGCAGCAAGGTGCCCGAAAAGGTGGAGCTTCATAAAGTCCCCAAGGTGAAATACGAATACACCGTGATCGACAATCGGACCGTGGTCGTTGATCCCGAAACCCATACGATCATCAAGGTTCTCGACTGACGGTCATATCCTGGCGGGAGCGCAATCGGCGCCCCCGCCCCTGGTCGGATCGCCGCCTATCGGGTGGTCAGGGTTTGTGAACTCTTTGAAACGCTCGGGGGATTGCGTGCGAGATATCGCATGCGGACATAGTGTCCTCCGTTTGCTGCAGGTGAAAACGAAACCGCCGCCGGGCGGCCCGGCGGCGGAAGGATCGAAAGGGAGAGGCGAGGCTATTCGGCGGCCTCGCGATAGCCCTCCTCGAACTCGCCTTCCCCGGAAGACTGCTTCTCATCATCGAGGCCTTCGGGGTCGACACTATCGTCGTCATCGACCTCGGCGACCGCGCTCTTCGCCAGCCATTCCGTCAGGCTGGTCGCATCGGGAGCGAACAGCGCGGCCGGATGGACGAAGCGCCCCTCCTTGAAGTGCTCGACGAGCGCGGCCCGCGTGTCCTTGACCCGCGCCCGCGGCAGCACAGGTGTGTTGGCGCACGAGCTTTCGAGTGCGGGACGCGACAGGCAGGAGAGGAAGTCCTCAGTGCCCATGTTGGCGAGAAAGCCTCCCGCGCCGATCGCTTCGCCGGCGACGAGCGCCACCAGGCCCGACTTGCTCATGCCCTCGCGGGAGGAGAGCGCGTCGATGAGGACGCCCCGGGCCGCGATGCGCAAAGTCTCAGCGTCGAAGGCGAACTTGCCCTCGGCATCGAAGAGGGTGGCGGCATGCCGGGGCATGCGGCGGCCGAACCCGTGATCGCCCCCGGCACCGGAGTCGACGCGTACGTTCTGGCCAGCGAAGGCGAGAACGAGCAACGCCAGCAGCATGTCGTCCTCGATCGGCGCCCGCGACAGCGCCTCGTGAAGAGCATCGGTGCGGATGTCGCCGATCATCTCGATGCCCTTGCGGGTCACATCGGGACGCGACTTCGGCATGACGATCGCCGCGTCGTCAGCGGTGTCCGCCGCCTTGCCCTTCTTTCTCACCTCGGGCATGCGGAAGTGGACCGTCTTCACCTTGCCCTCGCGATCGAGATACATCGCGGTGTGGTCCGACTTCTTGGGCGTGCCATAGACGCGCTCGGCCTTCGGCGGCAGCTTCACCTCGCCATAGGTGGTCGACTCGGTGATGACGCCCTTCTTAGGCAGGTTCTGCGTCATCCATTCCTGCTGCGCGCCAAGGAACGCCTCGACGTCGGTCGTGTACCGGCTGTCCTGGTCGGCCGGGGCGAACAGGTCCTCGACCCAGGCGATGCCGTAGGCCTGCGCAAGCTCGTCGCCGAAGCTTGCGTCGCGTGCGTACATGCGCCGCTTGGTCAAGCCGTTGGCAACGCTCCACCATGAGACCTGCGGGTCGCCCTTGGAGGGTTTGTTTGCCTTCCAGACTTCCTTCTGCTCGTCGAGCGATGCCGCCGCGATGGTGCGGAGCTGCTGCTCGTTCGGCATGTCGCCCTTGGCCATGGCGTCGAGCATCGCCGGCAGCACGTTGGCGAGCAGGCGCAGCTTCTTGATCTGGCGCACCGACTGCGCCAGGGCGATCGCGATGGACTCTTCGGTCCAGTTCAGCGCGACAAGACGCTCGATGGCGCGCCACAGATCGACCGGGTTGAGCTGCTCGTGCGTGATCGACGTGGCCAACGAGCGCATCGCACCACCGTCCTCAGCGCGAGGTACGACCAGAACCGCGATCTCGTCCAGACCGGCGACGATTGCCTGCTTGGCACGGCGATGGCCCTGATCGATGACGAAGCCATTGCCGCCATCGGCTTCAGCGAAGACAATCAGTGGCTCGACAACGCCGATGGCTTTGATCGTCGCCAGCAGCAGGGCGTCGGCCTGCGGGCTGGACTTGGAGCGGCGCGCCTTGTCAGGATTGTCCTTGAGCGAGCGCGGATCGACAAACTTCAGTTCCATGGGAATGCTCCTGGGAGGTTGCGGACGCGGCCTTTTCACCCGTCCTTTTCCGTCTTCTTTCCGAAGACCTCCTCCGAGCCGCGGAGCGGGCGGGCCGGTGCAATTGCGGCCGAGCATCCCTGCCCGGCTGGACAAGCGGGGCTTCTTCAGCCCTGCGCAGGATGACGGGCCGGGATCGCGACGGGCGCGGTTGAGCGCCAGCGTCGGCGGACCACCCGCTCTGCGAGCAGTTCTTTTTCTCTTTCCTTTATCCTGACTTCCCCTCTGGAATGTTGCTCCACGGGGCGACGCCGTCAGCCGACTTGTGACAGCAGGCGAGCTCGGTCGATCCCGCAGAGGCCATCGATATGGTTTCACGCACGCTTGCGCGGTCGCCCACGGAGCGATCGAGGTTAGGCCGCTCGAACAGCCATCGTAGCGCCGAAACGCCTGCCAGACCTTGTGTGCCAGTGTTTCTGACGCTATATTGCGTCATAACTGTTGGCAAATGCACGGAGGTGCTGCGATGGGCCTGGCACAATATGCGGATGACGGGTTGTTTGCGCCCAAGAAGATTGCGGACGCTTTCCGCACGACGAGCGAGGAGATCGCGCGTACCGCTGGTCTGGGGAAAGACGCGGTTCAGCGCCGGGAGCGGGTGCGTTCAGACAAGACGCAGCGCCGCCTGCGCGAGATGGTGGAGATCGTGAACAAGGTCGAGCCGCGATTTGGCTCCGCGCTCATGGCCTATGCCTGGTACCGCTCCGAGCCGCTGCCCGGATTTTCGGGGCGGACGGCCATGCAGCTGGTTCGGGAGGGGCGGGCCGATGAGGTCCTCGACTTCATCGACGCGGTCGACGCGGGGGTTTACGCCTGAGCGTCGTCGCCGTCACCTATTCGGGCCGGATCTACCGCGCCCTCAATCCAGTATATGCCCGCGAGCCTATGTCGGGACGCGGCGCCGAGCTCTATGGAGGACGTTTCAACCCCAAAGGGATGCCTGCGCTCTATGCGTCGACTTCGGTCCTGACGGCTTTGCGCGAAGGCAACCAGGTGGGCGATCTGCAGCCAACGACGCTGGTCGCCTATCGCGCCGAGATCGAGGCTGTATTCGATGCGGGCGACGCCACTGCCCTTGCCGCAATGGGCCTCGATTCGGCGACCCTCGCCGACCCGACATGGCGCGATCAGATGAGAGACCATGGCGAGGCGCATACACAGCGATTTGCCCGTGAGCTCGTCGCGCAAGGCTATAATGGCCTGCTCGTGCCGAGCTTTGCCAAGGGCGCCGTAGTCGGCGACTTGAATCTCGTTCTGTGGCGATGGGGCGACGCTGCCCCATCCAGGCTCGAGCTGATCGACGACGAGCATCGGCTCGGTTGATCTAGGCGGCCGCTGCCCGCGTTCCCTCGCGCGTTGCACCAACGTCAGCGGCAAAGGACCTTTCGATCTCGGCAAGCTGCCGGCGCTTGTCGGCTAGCTCGCCCGAGAAGGCGAACATGCCGCCCTCGCGCGAACGATAGGACGCCAGGCGCTGCTCGGCGTCGGATAGGCGATGCCGATAGCGTTCCCGTTCATCCTCGAAGGCGCCGAGCAGGTGTTCCAACCGGGCAATCGCGCCAAGCGGGGTCGTGGTAACCGGCAATTCGATCTCGGTCTCGGCGCCGGCGCGCAGGAGCATTGTGGAATAGCGATAGCCGTCCTGACCGAAGCGCTGCCCGGAATATTCGAGGCCGAAGCCGCCGATCGTCGCGATGACGCTGTCGCTGGCATGCTGGAGCTGGACCAGCGCCAGGATCTCCTTCATCAGCGCTCGGCCGGCGAGCTTGCGCTCGGTGAAGGCCTCCACCCCAACAGTCATGCGGAACGCCTCGCCCGCGGTCGGAACAAGTCGTTCGAGGTCACGGCCGATCTCGCCGATCCGACGCGTCGAATATTCGATGTCGCGTTCGGCGTCGCGGATCTGACGGCGGATGGCCAACTGATCGTCCTGATGCGCGGCGCGCAGGCGTTCAAGCCGGGCGATCTCCGCTTCGAGGCCGGCCTTCTGCATCAGGCGCGGATCGCCCGAGGCAATCGCCTTGGCCATGGCGAACTGATTGGCCTGCCCTTCGCCGAGGTCCTCGAGCCGGCGGATCGAGGTATCGCCCGAAAGTGCTGCGGCGATGAAGCGGGCTTTGCGCTCGTTGTTCTGCCACATCTGGGCGTCCATCGATCCCTCGGTGGCATAGGCGAAGATGTCGACCACATCGTGCTGGTTGCCCTGCCGCAGGATGCGTCCCTCGCGCTGCTCGATCTGCGACGGGAGCCAGGGCACGTCGAGATGGTGGAGCGCCTTCAGGCGGAGCTGCGCATTGACGCCCGTGCCCATCGTGTCAGACGAGCCGATCAGAAAACGGACCTTACCGGCGCGAACATCACCGAACAGGCGCTGCTTGGCCTCCGACTTCTTGAAATCCTGCATGAAGGCGATCTCGGAAGCCGGGACGCCCATGCGAACGAGCTCGTCGCGTATCCAGCGATAGGCCGAGAAGCCCCGCGTCTTCTCAACATTGATCGTGCCTAGGTCGGAGAAAATCATCTGTGCGGCGCCGGTCAGCTCGAACGGCTTGCCGTCAGGCCGGACATAGGCGCTGCCAGCCGTCTCCTGCCAGATCCGAACAGCATTGGCGACGAGGTCGTTGAGCTTGTTGTCCGGCTCATTGTCGTTATCGGGATCGACAAGGCGCAGATCGATCGCGGCATGGCGGCCGTCGGTGATGACCGAAAGCAGGATGTCGTCGCCGGGCTCGGGCGGACCTTCGCGCTGCTCGATGGCCTTGATGCGCTGATCGAGCAAGGCCTGATAGCGCTGGAAGGCGGCCGAGGGTTTGGATGTCCTGATCTGCCGCGTGCCGGTCGAGAGCGCCGGCACCCTCACGTATTCGCGCAAATCCTCGGGCATGACCACGTCCGCGAAGGACCGGAACATGGCGATGAGCTCGGGCACGTTGACGAAGGTGGCGAAGCGCGTCACGGGTCTGTACTTGCCGTTGGGCTGCAGCTCAAGCTCGGTGGAGACGTCGCCGAAGGTCGAAGCCCAGGCATCGAATTCGTGCAGGCCGCGCTCGGACAAGGCCGCGTAGCCCAAGTAGCGCTGCACCGAGAACATCTCGCCCAGCGTGTTGGTGATCGGCGTGCCCGAGGCGAGAACGAGTGCGCGGCCCGGGTTCTTCGTCTCAATGAAGCGGCACTTCACATAGAGATCCCAGGCGCGCTGCGAGCCGCTCGGGTCGATGCCCTTCAAGGTCGACATGTTGGTGGCAAAGGAGAGTTTCCTGAACTCCTGCGCCTCGTCGACGATGATCTGGTCGATGCCGATCTCGGAGATCGTCAGCAGGTCGTCCTTGCGCGTGGCGAGCGCCTCCAGCCGTTCCTTGAGACCCTCCTTCAACCGTTCGAGGCGCTTGCGGGAAACACGATCGCCGTTTTCGACCTTGGTGAGCAGACGCTCGTAGAGCTCGAGCTCGTCCTGGATCATCTGCTGCTCGAAAGCTGAGGGCACGCCGATGAAGCGGAAGGCCGAGTGCGTGATGATGATTGCGTCCCAGGTCGCGGTCGCCGCACGGGACAGGAAGCGTTGCCGCTTGTCCTTGGTAAAATTGGTCTCGTCGGCGACAAGAATGCGAGCCGTCGGATAGAGCGCCAGGAACTCGCGCGCCGCCTGCGCCAGGCAATGGCCGGGCACGACCAGCATGGCCTTGGCGATCAGGCCGAGCCGCTTCTGCTCCATCACGGCTGCGGCCATGGTCATGGTCTTGCCGGCGCCAACAGCGTGCGCGAGGTAGGTTGAGCCGGCCGAGATGATGCGCCAGATGCCGCGCTTCTGGTGCCGATAAAGAGAAAAGGCGCCCGAGGCGCCGGGAAGAACGAGATGGTCCCCGTTGAATTTTCGCGGGGCGATGTTGTTGAAGCGGTCGTTGTAAACCCGGGCCAGCCGGTCGGCGCGATCAGGATCGCTCCAGATCCAGGCCTGGAACGCGGTTTTGATCTTGGTCAGCTTCTCCTTGGCTGCCTCGGTATCGACGACATTGAGGACCCGGCGCTCGCTGCCTCCATCCTTGATGAAGTCGAAGATCTGCGGCACGCGGCTGTTGAGCGCATCGGCGATGAGGTCGCCGGCATGCCGGCGGTCGGTGCCCCATTCCGATGTGCCGGTCGCCATGTAGCCGAGCTGCCGAGCGTCGACCGTCCACGATGCCAGTTCCGGCATGTGATGAATGCGGATTTCGGCGCCAATCCTCTCCTTGACGAAGGCTGCGATATCGGCGGCGGGGATCCACGGCGCGCCAAGACGCGCTGTGATGTCGGACGGACCGAGATCGGCGGGCTGGACCTCGATGAGCGCGCGGACATTGCGCTCGAAAGCCGGATCGAGCGCCGCTGCGGCCTCGGCGACCTTGAGCTTGTCGCGGACCTGGCCGGAGAGATAGGCGTCATCGGTCTGCCATGACCCGCTCTCCGGATCGCGGAAGATAGCGTCACCAAGATTGGCGATGACGGTCTCGGGGTCGACATGCAACAGCTCGGCGATGTGATCGACATCGACATGGCCGCGCTCGTTCAGCACCACCGCGAGGGCGTCAGCCGCCGAATTGATGATCGGGGCCGAGGGCGGCGCGATTACCCGCTCGGTGAAGATCGGACCCGGGCGGGCGGTGTCGGTCTCGAGGTCGTAGTGCTCGATCGAGGCGACCAGCCAGCAATCGGGATCGTCAAGGAAGGGAACGAGGTTCGGGCGGCGATGCGTCTCTCGCACTTCACCGGTCTCCGGATCCTCGCTGGTCGACACGACAGTGCTGTTGATCGGGCCGAAGGTGCGCACGAAATTCGACCAGGCGATGCGCAGCTTGACCTGCGCTGGCTTCCACGGCCGGTCAAGCTCTTGGCACCTCAGCACCTCGCGCAGCGCATCGCGGATCGGAATCAGCTTGCGGATGATGTGGGCGTGCTTCGAAGGCACGCCATCGACGCTGCGCCCCTCGCGCACCGTTATGATCACCGGCTCCCCATCGACGATCTGCGTCAGCGCGGTGTTCGAGGCAATGAAGTAGCTGCCCTCACGAATTCCAACCACGGCGGCATCAGGGTCATCACCGGGATCGTTGACGACGGCGGCGGCGTCCGGATCGATCGCTTCGGGCTCGCCGTCATAGATGGCTTCTGGAAGGAGAGAGAGGGCATCCGACAGCGCCTGCGGGAGATCGACGCCGGGGTGGGGCAAGCAGGTGTAGGCATCGCCGAATGGTCCCGACGTGGTGGCGTGGCTTCCCAAGACGAATTCCGGATGCCGGGCGAGCCAGCGATTGATGCGGATGGAGCTGTCGTCGCCATCGGCGGGGCGGACATCGTCGGTTTCGAGCCAGGAGGCGTCGCCCTCAGCCTCCTCGCGTCGGCGTTTGCGGAAGAAGAGGATGTCGACGACGACATCGGCCCCCGCGTCAGCGCGAAAGCTGCCTTCGGGCAGCCGGATCGCAGCGACAAGGTCGGCCGATTTGGCGATGTGCTCACGCGCCGAGCAATCGGCCTTGTCCATGGTGCCCGAGCTGGTGACGAACGCCGCGAGGCCGCCCGGCTTCAAGAGGTCGATCGAGCGAGCGATGAAGTAGTCGTGGAGGCGTAGCCCCATCGACCGATAGGCGCGATCGGAGCGCACGGTCCGGTCCGAGAACGGTGGATTCCCGATGACGAGATCGAAGCCTGCCGGCAGGTCGGCGCGCGCAAAGTCAGCGTTGAGGATGCGGGCCCGCGGCTGCAGCAGGCGCGCGATACGCGCGGTCACCGGATCGATCTCGACGCCGGTGACATGCACCTGGTCGCGCAGCGCCGTCGGTATGAGCGCGGGAAACAATCCCGTGCCGATGCCAGGCTCGAGCACCCTGCCCCCGCGCCAGCCGAGCCGCATGAGGCCTGCCCAAATCGCCCGGACGATGAACTCGGGCGTGAAGTGCGCATATTGGGTGCACCGGGCAAGCGAGGCGTAATCCGCGCTCGACACCGCCTCCTCGAGCTCGGCGCCCATCTTCTCCCAGCCGGCGCGAAAGCCATCTTGGCCGGGCCGGCGGAACATGGCATTGGCGAGCTCGGAGGCGCCAAAGCCGGTAAAGCGGATGAGCCGTGCCTGTTCCTCTGGCGTCGCCTGCCGATCGGCGGTCTCGATCTCGGCGGCGAGACGGATCGCCCCGAGATTATCCTGCGCGCGGATCTTCCAGCCCTTGGCGAGGCCGCGATCGGTCTCAAGGACGAAGTTGTCGCCACCCCATCCGGCGCTGCCCGCGCGCTTCGGTGACTGCACAGGCTGGGCGACCGGCTGTGGCTCCGGCAGGGCGGTCGTCGAGGCCTGCTCGGCGTCGTGCTCGCCGGCGCCGAAGTCGCTGCCGAAGGCGGTGACGCCCAAACCGAGGCCGGACGAGAGGGTGTTGGTGTTGAACAGGTCGAGGGGGAAGGGATCGTTGTTGGACATGCGAGAATTCCTTGTGTCAGGGCCCACGCGATCTCCCCGGCCGAGCGGGTCGGCCAGTCGATCGATGTCGGGGTTTCGGGGAAGTCAGCGGGTGATCAGCGAGAGCGCGATTTCTGTCTCGGTGAGCGCGATGTTGAGGTGCGTCGCCCGCAGGTTGCGGTCGAAGAGCGGGAGGAGGCGGTCGGCCTCGATGAACTCGATGCCGTCATCTGCGCCGAAATGGCGGTGCTTGTAGTCCCACCAGTCGAAGTCGCCCTTGGGATGGCACTGCTCGGCATAGATGACTAGCGCGCGTGTCCCTTCGGCTAGCCTGCCGTTGGACATGATGTAGACGCCCTCATCGCCGACGACCCATAGGCCGGGCTTCTCGCCCTCGCCGGGGCGGGCGCCATAATAGGGATTGCGGAAACCGCCATTGGCGGCGGCGTCTTCGATGCCGCGCTCGATGATCCTGCGCACCGCCGCGATCGGGAATGTGAACATGATCGCCTCCCTCACGCAGCCGCGCGGATGGGGAGGTGCCTCAGATGCATCATCGGCCAACACTTGCGCTCGATGATGGCATCGCGCGTCTCGACCGGCGAGCGGGTCCCCGGGAGATCGCAATAGGCGTGGAAGTAGCGCGTCCTGCCGCCGATGCGCAGCATATAGAACACGCCTGTGACGGTCTCGGTGAGGAATTCGCTGAGCGCGAACATTTCGCCGCTCATCCAGAGCGGCGGCAGCAGATCGGGCATGTAGTCGTGCTCGGCTCGAGTGATCTCGAACCACTCGCCGGCAAACAGCGCACAGTCGTTATTCTCCCAGCGATTGGGCCGTTGGGCGTGCCGGTCGAACAGGCGGAACATCTGCCGGCGATCGGCGACGTCGAAGTAGATTTTGCGGATAGAAGACTGTGTCATGGGAAGGCTCCTGGCCATTTCTCGGGCCGGAGCGCGGTTCATCCCCTATGGATCACCATCTTCTTCGGCCCTTCCGGACCGGACCCCCGCGGCCGCCTCTGCGTCCGGGCGGGTCAAGGGCCGGCGAAGCCGGGCGAAGCTTCACCTTGAGGCGGCCGGCGGGCATGCGGCACTCGGTTTGCCTCCTCTTCTCCTTCCCCATTCCTCGTCTTCAGATCGGCGTTCCAGTCGTCAGCGACCGGGCGCAGACGCTGGCCAACGCAGCCCGTCTCGCCCGCGAGAGCGATCAGCCGATCGGCATAGACGTCGCCTTGCTTGTTATTGTCGGTGGCGGGCACGAGTTGGATCCCAGTTCTTGCCACCAGTGCGCGGATTGCCGCATCGGTTGCCGGCGACCAGCCGCCGCCGGTGCTGAGATAGAGCGTGTCGGCGCGAAGGTCTTCGAGTACGGCAAGGCTCATGGCGTCGATCGCCGCTTCGGTCACACAGAGGCGCGGCGCATCGGGTCGCCCCAGCCGGAACAACACCTTGGCGCCGCCGGTAGCAAAGCCGCGCCAGTCCGGTCCGCGTTCTTCCCAGCCGGTGACCGCGCCATCCTCATCAAGATGCGCCGCCCACATGCTGCCATGCGGGCCTTCGCGCAGAACGCCGGCGCTGATTGCGGCCCGGACGACACGGTCGGGAAGATGGCGGGCCCCGGTGAGATATCGCCAGGTCGCCGATCCGCGCCACGGCCTGCGCCGTCCCTGCCAGCGCTCCGGGATCGAGCGGTCAGGTTCCCGCTCACGGCACTCACGCTGCCAGACCGGCTTGGACGGCACGAAGCCAACTAGGCTGGCGATGTCCTTTATGGCTTCGACGAAGGGCACACCCTTGAGATGTTCGATCAGGCGGAAGACATCGCCCTTGTCGTCGCCGAGCGGATCAAACCAGCCCTTGCCATCGTGGATGACGATGACGATCTCGGCCGCGCGGCGATACTTCATCGCCCTGCGGGTGCTCTCCTTGCGATCAAGCGCGAATCCCAGGTGCTCGAGCACCGCGGCGCAGGGCACTTTCTCTTTCAGTTCTTCCAGTTCTGCTTTTTCCATCTTTCGCCAGCGCCTTTGCGCTCCTCTCTTTCGTTCCCGCCCGGTCATCGGGACAGGAACCGAACGCCGCGAAGAGCAAGCCGGGCAAGGGCGCGGCCGGCAGCCCGTCATTTGTGCCAGGTTGCATGTGCGTAACAGGCCGCGGCGCAGCTCCCCTTGCCCGGACGCAGCGCGCAAGCGGCACGGCGTGCCACCGTCAATTTCGGCGACGCTCCTCGTCCACCACCACTACACGCTCCGTGTCCATCTCCATTTTCCATGAAACGGAGTCGACCTCGCAACCAACTTGGGCCAGTGATAGAAACTCGGCCCTGCCGCCGCGCACATGGGCACGGCATCGTGGTGCTGCGCGAACGTCCCTTGTCCTAAACTTTTAGCATTCTTCGGACATTCGTACTGGCTCTTCGGCAGACAGGGCGAGACCTTTACCGCAGAGCTGCCCCAAGGCCACACCCATGGAATGCGACGGGCTTCAGCTCGGCATCACCCTGGCAGTGGTTTCGGCATCGAGGTTCGATCGGTCGGCAACGGCATAGGTCGATTGAGCCTTATGCCGACATGTGATTCTGCGCGACGGGCACTGAATGCCTCTCGTTCCGTTTTCAAAGCTGAAAACCCGACGCTTCTCTGTGCCCCAGGAGAGCCACGGCTCTCCTGGCCAATGTCAAAAGGGCGTACAGGGCGGAAGCACCGAAATGTCCATAAGCGGGACCAAGTCAGTTCGGTGCTGGAGAAAGTTCGTGGCCCTGAGACCGGTTCAACAGGGCGGCCGAAGGAGCATCAGCATAGCGCCGCCCCAAGGCGGGATGCGGGACCGACAGCCCCCGGCGAAGGGCGCCATATGACGGCGACCAGTCCGATCGATGCGAACGAAGTCTGCTCGGTAAGAAATCCTGCGGAGTAGTGCGCCGCGAAGCCAATTTCTGATGCTGATGGCATCGAAAAGCAAATGCGCTGGCCCAAACCGCTCAGCCATTGCGGCGAAGCCAGAACTGGCAACTGGATGAGTGCGCAAAGGCGGTCTCGCTCTTCCGCTACGATCTTTTCCCACACTCCTCCGTCGCGGCTGGAAAAGGCCCTGCGCGGACTCGATTGCTGTGACTAGACATCGCGGTTCTCCACAATGGGCATGGCATCGGAAGGTTCTCTTCCGGCTCTCAACCTTCCCCGGAAAATCCCGCTCTGCAGTCTCGCACTTCCGTGGGGCTCCGGCCGCATCGCGGATCGACCTATGCGCGAAATGACACGCCAGACTACGCGTGTCGGATTTCGCCTTTGCCAACGTTGGAACTCGCGCCTCAATCTCATTCCCGCAAGGACACTTGGAACGTGTGGACAGATGTGGTTGCGAGAAGGGTGAAATCGTGAGGTCGTACTCGCCGGCATCTCGGCCCGTTACGGCAGAGCGCATCGAGCGGGTGCTCGATCGCGTTGCTGAGATAATCGTGTCGCGAGGCGACAAGGGTGAGGCATGGCTTCCCCTGTACGACCACCTGGAACGCGCGCTACATGATCACCGGGCGAGGAAAGAACGGATCGCCATGGTGCACGAGCGTGTCAAACGATTGCAGGATCGAACGGCAGCGCGATCTTCATAAGTTCTTCCTGCCACATCTTCATCTCACCGCCTTCGCCGTATTTGGGGCGGTCGATCGTATGGCCCATCAGCATACGCCGCAGTTCCTCATCGAGCCTCGCGTTCTTCATCCGGTCCTCGAAGGAGTGGCGGAGCGAGTAGAAGGTGTGGTTCTCGGTGGGGAAGAGATTGTGCTTCTTGAAATGCTTGTTGACGGCGGCCGATAGCTGCGTCCCGCGGTCCTTGTATCGCGGAAATCCGTTCGGGTGCTTTTTGAACACCTCCAGGGCGACGCCGACGAGCGGCACCTTTCGCACCGAAGATGCGGTCTTGATCTCGCGTGGGTCCTCTGGATCCTCCCGTGGCTCCACCGAAATGTGTGGAACCTCATCATCGAGATGAATCACGCCTTTATGAAGATTTGCTAGTTCGCTCGGTCGACACCCTGTCTCGACGAACGCCAACGCAATCCCCCGAGCTTCGGCATTGAGCTTCGCCAATGCGCCAGGCGCGAGAATCTTGTCTCTGATCCAGTCGGTCGGGAACGGCGGTCGGCTTCGCTTCGATTTGTCACTGAAGGAGAGATCGGCGAACGGGTTCTTCTGCTCCGGAAAGCCCAAGTGGCGAAAATAATCGCTATAAAGCGTCCGAAGATTGCCCATATTGCGGTTGCCCGTCGACGCCGAGCGATCGCCAGGCCCCTCCTCCGGCGCGATGCGGTCGAGCCAGTACCTGTGAACCTTGAGTGCGTCATCACGTGTGATCGTGCTCATAGGTTTGTCTTCGACCAACTCAATGAACACATCGACGCTCATCTGCCGCTTGGCTTTCCAGCGCTTACGCTGGTCAGGGCTCTTGGTGCGCAGCTCGTCACGGACGATGTCGGAGAAATAAACCTTCAGAGCGTCGGATATCTTGTCTTCAGGTCGCTCGACCATGCCAGTGATGGCGTCCACGGCAGGCGACTTCGCTGGCTCGCCAATGGTACTCTCTACGCGCTGCAAGATGGTTTCCAGTGGCTCCGCAGTAAGAATCTCGGCGAGCGGCCGATAGACGAAGCCGAGAGACTCGGCGCGCTTAATCGCCAGCTTGTAGCGCATCCGAGCAGCCTGAGGATTTTCGCCAATCATTAGCGACGCCCAAAGCGCGTTGTCGGCCGCCTCATACATATCGCGGACGGTCCTCGCCCTTATTCTGTCCGATGTGTTGAGCGCCTTGCGAACGAATCTGCGGCGATCATCTAGGTGGCGAACCTCCTGGGGCACGCGCCGACGGTAGTGGAAATGGCCGCCCCTGAGGTGCAGGTAGCGATCAGGATCGTGCTCTTCGCGCCTTCGTCCCACAGTCTCTGATGCCCATTTGTATCACAATAGGTAGCACAATTTGTGACACAAAATCGCCACTTGGCGCAAGCCTCATCATCGAATATAGCAATTTCAAAAGGAAATTCAGCCACTTAAGGGAGAAGGCTGTGGTACCGTTGGCTGGGATCGAACCAGCGACCTCCGGATCCACAATCCGGCGCTCTAACCAGCTGAGCTACAACGGCACGTCTGCCTGAATTGGATCGAGGCGAAAGCTTCTTCCTCCGTGATCCGCTCTGTCGTTCGGCGATGCGTCAAATACGGGCTATCGGATTCTAATTCAAGGGCCTTGATGAGGGAAAGGACGGGTTTCCTCATCCGCCTTTCGTCAAGGCAAAAGAAAAGGCCGGCGGGAGGAGGTGCCGGCCTTTTCCTGTTACGAGCCAGCGGGAGGAGGTGCTGGCTGGTCACCCCGGAAACGGAGGGAGGAGGTTCCATTTCCGGGTATCTGGTTATTCAACCCTATCGCACGACTATTTGTCTGACGAAATGCGACGTTTTGATGCATCGCAGGGTTGTGCGCCGAAATTAGGCGACCTTGGCGTCCTTCATCGCCTTCTCGAAGGCGCTCTTGACCGGCTTGGAGACATCCTCGACCGCCTTGGTGGCAACGGTCTGGAACTCCTTGGCCTGCTCGACGGTCATTTCGACGCGCTTGCGCAGGAATGCGGTCTGCAGCTCGACGACTTCCGAAAGGGTCTTGGCGCCGACCAGGGCTTCGAGATACGAGAAGCTGGCCTCGGCATTGGCGCGCAGCGCCGCGATGGCCTTCAGCGAAACGTCGCTGGAAACGGTCTTGGCGGTCTCATAGGTCGACTCCAGAACCTTCTGGGTCTCCTCGGCGCCGGTCTTCAGCTTGGCGTAAGCTTCCTTCGACTGCTCGACGCCCTTCTCGGCGAAGGCGCGGATCTGGTCGGTGGCTTTGGATGCGTCGAAGCTCGGGAATTCAACGTTCTCGATGGTCTCAGCGGTCTTGGCGGCGGTCTTGGACATTTTCCAACCTTTCGGGGCAGCGGCTTTGACAGAAAGCCGTCTCGTTCATGTATGATGGCAATATAAAGGATTTTTTGTGCGTTGCAATATCTTTGTTGCACCGCACCATAAAAATCTTCCCATACGTCAGGCGCGAAGGCCGTTAACCAAGAGCCCAGAGATTTCGACCGTTGCAAGCCAGGCTTGTGGACCTTCGAGCCGCGGGCTTTTATTAACAAAGCGTTAACTGAAATGCCCGCTCCGGAGGGTTGGCCCGCGCATGCCGCCTGAAAACTACTCCTTCCTCGACGTCGCCGTGCTCGACGCGGTGCGCCAGCGCTTTGCCGCGGGCGATGCCTTGGCCATTTTGTCGATCGACCTCGAGCAGGTGATCTGGGCGAACGGTCCGGGGGCGTCGGTGTTCGGCTACCCGGATATCGAAGCCATCATCGGCGCCTCGGCGCGGCTGCCGCTGATCGCCCGGCGGCAGATCATGGCGACCAGCGGTTTTCCGGACATCGGCGGCGACCGCGCCATCACGGTAAGGCTGGCCACCGGCATGGTGAGCCGGGCCGTCGGCTTCCTGGCCAGCGCCGTGGCGATGCCAGATGGCGAGAAGGCAATCCTGCTCGCGGTACCGGCGGCGCAGACCAGCTCGCGCAGCCCCGGCGAAATCGCCGGCCGCGCCATCGGCGGTTTCACCGAGGCCGGGCATTTCATCGCCTTCGTCGACGCGCAAGGCGATGTCGAAGCGGCCTCGGATGGCTTTGCGGCGCTCGGCATCGAGCCGCGGACGCTGGCTGCCCTGGTTGCGGATGTGGCGAGCAGCGGCGACCGCATCGTCAAGCGCCTCGTGCCGGGCGCCGACAGCTCCTACCCGGCTGGTTTTGCGCGGCTCACCGACACGCGCCATCTGCTGGTGGTGATCGACGAGAACCAGCTCGAAGACTCGGATGGCAACAAGGACGATCAGCCGGCTGCGGATCAGGGAAATCAGACCAGCGGTCAACAGGTTGCGGCGCCTGAGGCCGTTGTCGCTACGCCGTCAGGTGAAAGCCCGACGGTCGAGCCCGAGCCCCAGTCCGCCCTGGACAAGCCGGTGCCGGCCGCGGCGGCCGGCGAAGAAGCCGAGCAAGCCCCAGAGGCTCCAGACGGCGATGCGCGGCCCGACGCTGAGAGCCGGACCTTGGCCGAGCAGCGGCCCACCCAGGCCGACCACAAGGCCAATGCCGCCGGCTCCAGCCAGCAGGCAGCCGATGCCGGCGCCGGCCAGCACGACCATTGGTATTTCAATGCCGGCAACGAGGACGCCGGGCATGCTCAACCGGCAGCGCCGGCGAAGGACGCGCCGGAGGGGGCCGCCACGGCCGAAGGCCAGGGGCAGGATGTTGACAAAGCCGCCGCGCCAGCCCAGCCGACCGCGCCCCGCGACATCGACCGCTCCGCGCCGCCGCTTCGCTTCGTCTGGCGCACCGATGCCGAAGGCCGGTTCAGCGCGCTGTCGCCCGAATTCGCCGACATCGTCGGCCAGCCAGCCGCCGATGTGATCGGCCGCCGCTTCAGGGATGTCGCGGCCACTTTCGGCCTCGACGCATCGGGCGAGATCGCCGGCCTGCTCGACCGGCGCGATACCTGGTCCGGCCGCTCGGTGCTGTGGCCGGTGGCCGGAACCGGCCTGAAGATCCCCGTCGACCTGGCGGCGCTGCCCGTCTATGGCCGCAGCCGCGCCTTCGAGGGTTTTCGCGGTTTTGGCGTCGCGCGCAGCGCCGACGCCGTGGTCGATCCGGAGGCGCTTGGCATGGCTCTGGTGCCGAATGCCGCGCCAGCCGGCAGCGCACCGGCCGGGGCCGAACCGCCGGCGGGGCCGCAAGGCTCGGAACAGACCGAACAGTCGAAGCCTGAAGACCCCTTCCAGGGCGAAGTGCCGGCATTGACGATCGTGCCGAAGCCGGAGCGGCGCTTCGCCGACAAGGTGATAAGGCTGGCCGAACATCGCCAGCCGGCCAATGACAAGCAGCCGGGAGGCGACGCGCCGGCAAATCAGCGGGGCCTGTCGATCCTCGAGCGGAGCGCCTTCCGCGAGATCGGCGAGCGGCTGCGCAAGGACAGTGCCGCACCTGCCGAGGAACGCGCCGCCGAAGCCGACAAGCAGCCCGAGGCGGCCGCTGCCCGCGAAGACAGGGCGACGGTGGAGGAACCGGCCACCGAACCGAAGGCCTCGGAAGCCGAAGACGCGAAGGCCGAGGCGGAGACCGCGGAAGCGCGGACCGAGGCGGAGGATCAGGAAGACCTGGCGCGGCTCGACGGCATCGATGACGCCGCCGAGACTAGCGACGCCGGTCAGACCGAGACCCCGGCCGTTTCCGGCTCGCTGCTCAGCTATGCAGATGGCGAGAAATCCACCGAAGCAGCCGGCACCGAACCGGTCTCCGAGGACGAGCAGGCGCCGAGCGCCGAGCAGGCGGCCGAACCTGCCGCCGCGGAGCAGCAGCAGCCGGTGGAACAGCCTGCGGCGCAGCCGGTCGCGGCCGGGCAGCCTGACCTTAATGCGACGGCCGGCGACGACAGCATGACCGCGGATGATTTCCGCGACGCGCAGGACAATGAGGATTGGGCAGGCTCCGACGCGGACGCCGCGACGGCCGCCGAAGAACGGCCGGAAGAAGCGGCGGCGCCGGCGCGGCCGCGCCTCGACGTACCGCCGCTCAAACTGTCGGGTTTCGTGCCATCGGCTTTTTCGACCGGAGAAGAAGCCAAGGCGCCCGATACGTCGATCCTCGCCAGGCTGCCGGTGCCGCTGCTCATCCATTCGGGCGACGTGCTGCATTATGCCAACGAAGCCTTCCTCGAACTCACCGGCTACGATGCGCTGGACGACCTCGCCGATGCCGGGGGCCTGGGTGCGCTCTTCGCCGATCCTTACGCCGAGGACACCGCGGCGGACGAAGGCGACCACTCGTTGAAGCTCAAGACCCGCCAAGGCATGGAATTCCCAATCGATGCGCTGCTGCGCTCCGTGCCGTGGCGCGGCGGCAAGGCGCTGATGCTGGTGGTGCGGCGCTCCGGCGAGGACGATGCGGCGCATTTCACCGCCGCGAATGACGAACCGGCGCTGCAGCCAGACGTGCCGGAACTGAAGTCGCGCATCGCCGAGATGCGCACCATCATCGACACCGCCACGGACGGCGTCGTGCTGATCGGCCGCGACGGCGACATCCGCTCGATCAGCCGGCCGGCGGAGGCACTGTTCGGTTTCGACAGCGACGAGGTCGCAGGCAAGCCGTTTGCCTCGCTGTTTGCCATAGAAAGCCAGCGCGCGGCGCGCGACTATCTCGCCGGCCTTTCGGAGCCGGGCGTTGCGAGCGTCTTGAATGACGGCCGCGAAGTCATCGGCCGCGAGGCGCAGGGGCGTTTCATCCCGCTGTTCATGACCATCGGACGGCTGCCCAACGACAGCGGCTTCTGTGCCGTGGTGCGCGACATCACGCAATGGAAACGGGCCGAGGAAGACCTGACGCAGGCGCGCGCGGTGGCCGAGCGCGCCTCCTCGCAGAAGACGGACTTCCTGGCCCGCATCAGCCACGAGATCCGCACCCCGCTCAACGCCATCATCGGCTTTTCCGAGCTGATGGTGGACGAGAAATTCGGCCCGATCACCAATGACCGCTATCGCGACTACCTGCGCGACATCAACCGGTCCGGCAACCATGTGCTCGACCTCGTCAACGACCTGCTCGACATCTCCAAGATCGAGGCTGGCCAGCAGGAGATGGACTACGAGGCGGTGTCGCTCAACGACACGCTGGCCGAGACGGTGGCGATGATGCAGCCGCAGGCCAATCGCGAACGCGTCATCATCCGCTCCAGCTTCGCCTCGCGGCTGCCGGAAGTGGTGGCGGACCTGAGAAGCGTGCGCCAGATCGCCCTCAACATCCTGTCCAACGCCATCCGCTACACCCAGGCCGGCGGCCAGGTGATCGTCTCGACCGCCTACGAAGCCTCGGGCGATGTCGTGATGCGCGTGCGCGACACCGGCATCGGCATGACCCAGGCCGAGATCGAGCAGGCGCTGAAGCCGTTCAAGCAGATCAATGCGCTGAAGCGCGGCCGCGGCGACGGCACCGGCCTCGGCCTGCCCCTCACCAAGGCCATGGTGGAGGCGAACCGCGCCCGTTTCGCCATCACCTCGACGCCGGGCGAAGGAACCCTTGTCGAGGTTGGCTTCCCCTCGACCCGCGTGCTCGCGGAGTAATCTGCCGACGAGCCGCGCCAAAGAAAAAGGCGTCCTGGAGGACGCCTTGAGAAATGGGATGCTGTCACAACGGGGGCTTGAGCTGAACCTCAGGGGACGAGGAACGGGATTTCTCCCTCAAGTTACCCGCGACTATCGGGGTCGTCCCTTAACAAGTCCTTACCGGGCCGCAAAAAAGTTTACGAATGTGTACCACCCGTGAAATCTAGGTAAATTCGGCGGACATATTTTGTTAACCGTCAGCTTGCGAGCTGCGGCAGGTTCCTGAACAGCTCCAGCGCCTCGGGATTGGCGAGCGCTTCCTTGTTCTTCACAGTGCGCCCGTGGACCACGTCGCGTACCGCAAGCTCGGTTATCTTGCCGGACTTGGTGCGCGGGATGTCGGTGACGGCGACGATCCTGGCCGGCACGTGACGCGGGCTGGCGCCGGTGCGGATCCTGGCGCGGATGCGCTTTTCCAGATCCTCGTCCAGGGTAACGCCTGCGGCGAGCCGCACGAACAGCACCACACGGACATCATTGTCGAAATCCTGGCCGATGCAGAGCGCCTCGAGGATTTCCGGCATCTGCTCGACCTGATTGTAGATCTCGGCCGTGCCGATCCTCACTCCGCCTGGATTGAGCGTGGCGTCGGAGCGGCCATGGATGATCATGCCGCCATGCGCCGTCCATTCAGCGAAGTCGCCATGGCACCAGACATTGTCGAAGCGCTCGAAATAGGCCGCGTGATACTTCTTGCCTTCAGGATCGTTCCAGAAGCCGATCGGCATCGCCGGGAAGGCTCTCGTGCAGACGAGCTCGCCCTTCTCCTGCCGGATCGGCTTGCCGTCATCGTCCCAGACGTCGACGGCCAGACCAAGGCCGGCGCCCTGGATCTCGCCGGTCCAGACCGGCTCGGTCGGCACGCCGAGCACGAAGCAGGAGACGATGTCGGTGCCGCCCGAGATCGAGGCCAGATGCACGTCCTTCTTGATGCCGTCATAAACGAAGCGGAAGTCCTCCGGCGACAGCGGCGAGCCGGTGGAGGAGACGGTGCGCACGCTCGACAGATCGTGGCTCGCGATCGGCTTCAGACCAGCCTTGCGCACCGAATCGATGAACTTGGCCGAGGTGCCAAAATAGGTCATCTTCTCGGCATCGGCGAAATCGAACAGGACATTGCCGTCGGGATAGAATGGCGAGCCGTCATAGAGCAGCAGCGTCGCGCCGGAGGCGAGGCCCGAGACCAGCCAGTTCCACATCATCCAGCCGCAGGTGGTGAAATAGAACAGGCGATCGCCGTCGAGCAGACCGGCATGCAGCCGGTGCTCCTTGACGTGCTGGATCAGCGTGCCGCCGGCCGAATGAACTATGCATTTCGGGATGCCGGTCGTGCCCGAGGAGAACAGGATGTAGAGCGGATGGGCGAAGGGCAGCCGCTCGAAGCTGACGGTCCTGGCGGCAAAGGGCGAGAGCGCCTCTTCGAGCGCGGCCGCCTTGTCGATTGTGGCGGCGACATCGCTCGAGGTGCCGAGATAGTCGATGATCAGTACCTTGCGCAACGTGGCGAGCTTCGCGGCTACAGCGCGGACCTTGTCGGCCACCTCGATCGCCTTGCCGTTGTACCAGTAGCCGTCCGGCGCGATGAAGACGACCGGCTCGATCTGGCCGAAACGATCGAGCACGCCCTGCTCGCCGAAATCGGGAGAGCATGACGACCAGACCGCGCCGATCGAGCTTGCCGCCAGCATCGCGGCAATGGTCTCGGGCATGTTCGGCATCATGGCGGCGATGCGGTCGCCGGCCTTGACGCCGAGCGAAAGGAAGAGCTGCTGCAGCCGCGAGGTCAGCGCATGGAGCTCATTCCAGGAGAGTCGCCGCTCGACCTTGTCCTCGCCACGGAAGACGATGGCCGGGCCGCCGCCGGTCTTCTGCAAAAGGTTCTCGGCGAAATTCAGCCTGGCGTCGGGGAAGAAGCTGGCGCCGGGCATCTTCTCGCCGTCGACGAGGTGCCGCTCGCCCTTGTCGCCGACAAGCCCGCAGAAATCCCAGACTAGGCTCCAGAAGGCTTCGCGGTCGTCGATCGACCAGCGATGGAGTTCGGCATAGCCGGAGAAAGAAAGCGCGGCCTTGGCTTCCGCCGCCTTCATGAACGCGGTGATGGGCGCTGCATCGATCCGCTCCTGCGTCGGGGTCCACAAAGCTGTGTCGGCGGCCATGATCGCTCCTCCCAAAGCGCGTCGCGTTCGAGCCAGTTAAGCTCATCGTCGCATCTGCCATCGTCCCAGAAGCGGCGCGCGATTGCGGATCGGGATCGTGCAGACCGCTTATGCATATTGCGGCGCAGCAGAGCAAGATTTTGTTCGGACGAGCCACGGCTGTCGCTGCGCAAATGCCATCGCAAGGCCATAAAGACTTGAAAAGCGTCGGCGCTCGGTTACACCCGTCGGGCGATTTTATCGGCAATGAAAGCATACGGGGCGAAATGCCATCATCTCTGATCCGGCGCGGAGTGTGGGCGATCGGCGTTGCCGTGCTCGTCATCGCGCTCGCGGTCGCGGCGTTGCCGCTGATTGCCTCGACCCGCATCGTGCGCGACCGCATCGCCTGGGAATTGAGTGCCTGGAGCGGCTTCAGGGTCACGATCGACGGCTCGCCGCGCATCGAGGTGTGGCCGAAGTTCCGGGCCATCCTCAGCGACGTGACGCTGTCGCAGTGGACGGAGACCGACGCGCCGCCGGTGGTCGAGGCCGATCGCGTGGAAGTCGATCTCTCCGCCATGGCGGCCTTGCAGGGCAACGTCGCCTTCTCGACCGCAAGGCTGGTGCGCCCGACGATCAGGGTCCAGCGCATGGCGAACGGCTTCTACCTGCCGCCGCTTCCGACCGGCGGGCGCATCACGCGCTCCATCGATACCGCGCGCGGCTTGGTCACCGCCAACCCGCAAAAACCCGATCTCGGCAAATTGCCTTCCGATCCGTTCGGCACCGTCGAATTCCGCGATGGCCGCGTGGTGACTTCGGTTGACGGCAAGGACGCCGAAATCCTGAGCAGCCTGAACGGCCAGGTCAACTGGGAAGCGATGAACAGCGATGCATCGCTGACCGCGACCGGAATCTGGCGCGGCGAAAGCGTGCAGCTCGATTTCTCCTCGGCGAAACCGCTGGTCCTGTTTGCCGGAGGGGCGGCCCCCGTCACCCTCTCCTTCAAGGCGGCGCCCGCGACGTTCTCCTTCGACGGAACGGCCTCGATCTCGGACAATGCCTATCTGGACGGCCAGGCAAAGTTCGCCGCGCCGTCGCTGCGGCGCGTGCTGGAGTGGTCGCAGGCAGGCATCGCGCCAGGTGCTGCGATCGGCACCGTCTCTGTCAGCAGCAAGGTGAACGCCTCGGCGGGACGCGCGAAGTTCGAGAACACCACGGTCACGCTCAACAACAATCCGGGCATGGGAGCGCTGGATTTCTCCTTCGCCGAGGGGCGCCCGGTGATTGCCGGCACGCTCGCCTTCGATACGCTGGACCTGAGATCCTTCCTGTCGGCTTTCACGCCCGTCGTGCCCACCGGCGAGGCCGGCCCCGGCGATATCGACACCAGCTTCGCCGACCGCATCAACCTCGACCTCAGGCTGTCGGCGGCGCACGCCACCGCCGGACCGGTCCAGCTGGCCGACGTCGCGGCGACCGCGCAGGTCAAGAACGGTCTTGCCGTGTTCGACATATCCGACGCGTCAGCCTTTGGCGGCACCGTCCAGAGCAGCCTGCGTTTCGACCGCAAGCCGGAAGGCACGCAGGTCGAGATGCGGCTCCTGGCATCGGATGTGGACACGGGAGCCTTTGCCACGGCGGCGGGAATGACGCGGCTGGTGCCGGTCGGCACCGGGACGGTGTCGGTCATCCTCAAGGGGCCGGGCAAGGCGTGGAACTCGATCTTCGAGAATGCCGACGGATCGTTCTCTGCGACTTTCGGGCCGGGCACGCTCAACGGGCTCGACCTGCCGGCCTTCCTCAAGCGCAACCAGCAAGGCGGCTTCTTCGCGCTCGACGACGTCGCCAATGGTTCGCTGCCGATCGACGGCGCCGAGATCAAGGCAAGCATTTCGAAGGGGGTGGCGCGCCTGGACAAGGCCGAGATCAATTCGCAGAAATACAAGATCTGGCTGTCCGGCATCGCCTCCTATGTCGGACGCGGGCTGGCGCTTTCGGGCGGCGTGGTACCCAACGGACAGCCGGCGCAGCAGCCCCAGCAGGCCAATGGTCAGGCGGCCAGTCCGGCACCCGCGCCGCCGAGTCAATCGCTGTTCTTCGTCGGCGGCAACTGGAGCGCGCCGTTCATATCGCCGATCGCCCCCGGCGTTTCAGGCCAGTAAATCGGGGGCGCAACGCGTCCCCGTCCCTGGTTCTCAACCGCGCTGCGCGGCCTGCTCGTCGAGCTGGCGCTGCATCTCGCGGCGCTTGTTGGCGATCGAGGCGATGATGACGCCGACCGCCACCACCGCGATCAGGATCGTGCAGGCGGCGTTGATTTCCGGCGTCACGCCGAGGCGCACCTGGCTATAGATCTTCATCGGCAGCGTGGTGGCGCCGGGACCCGAAGTGAAGCTCGCGATGACCAGGTCGTCCAGCGAGAGCGTGAAAGCCAGCATCCAGCCGGAGATGATCGCCGGCAGGATGACCGGCAAGGTGATCTGGAAGAAGGTCTTCACCGGCGGCGCGCCGAGATCCATCGCCGCCTCCTCCAGCGAGCGGTCGAACGTGACCAGGCGCGACTGCACGACGACGGCGACGAAGCACATGGTGAAAGTGATGTGCGCGAGCGTCACGGTGAGGAAGCCGCGGTCGAGCCCGACGGCGACGAAAAGCAAGAGCAGCGACAGGCCGGTGATGACTTCCGGCATGACCAGCGGCGCGAAGACCATGCCCGAGAAGAGCACCCGCCCCCTGAAGCGCGTGTAGCGCGTCAGCGTGATGGCGGCGAGCGTGCCAAGCACGGTCGCAACCGTGGCCGAGATGACGCCGACGCGCGCCGTCACCCAGGTGGCATCCATCAGACCCTGGTTGTGGAACAGCGACACGTACCATTTGGTCGAGAAGCCGCCCCAGACGGTGACGAGCTTCGATTCATTGAAGGAAAAGACGATCAGAAGCACGATCGGCAGGTAGAGGAAGGCAAAGCCCAGCACGATCGAGGTGATGTTGAAGCGGCTCCAGGTCGCGTTCATTTGCCTTGCTCCTGTGCCTTCGCCTGCGCCTGCTGGAAGAACATGATCGGGATGGTCAGCACCAGGAGCAGGATGACGGCCACCGCCGACGAGACCGGCCAGTCGCGGTTGGAGAAGAATTCGTTCCAGAGCGTCTTGCCGATCATCAGCGTCTGCGAACCGCCGAGGAGATCGGGGATGACGAACTCGCCGACAGCCGGAATGAACACCAGCAGGCAGCCGGCGACGACGCCGGGCAGCGACAGCGGGAAGGTGATCTTCCAGAAGGCGCTGGTCTGCGGGCAGCCGAGGTCCTGCGCGGCCTCGATCAGCGAATAGTCCATCTTTTCCAGCGAGGAATAGAGCGGCAGCACCATGAAGGGCAGGTAGGAATAGACGATGCCGATGAAGATCGCCGTGTAGGTGTTGAGGATAACCAGCGGCTGGCTGATCAGGCCGGTCGCGAGCAGGACCTGATTGAGCAGCCCCTCGGGTTTGAGGATACCGATCCACGCATAGACGCGGATCAGGAACGAGGTCCAGAACGGCAGGATCACCAGCATCAGCAGGGTCGGGCGGATCGCCGCCGGCGCGCGCGCCATGCCATAGGCGATCGGATAGCCGACGATCAGGGTGAGTATCGTCGAGATCCCCGCGATGATCAGGCTCGTCACATAGGCGTTGAAATAGAGCGCGTCCTGGGTGAGCCAGGTGTAGTTATCGAAGTTGAGATCGCGGAAGCCTGCGAAGAATCCGGAAACGCCATCGCTGAAATCGAGCACTGGCGTGTAGGGCGGCATGGCGATCGCCGTCTGCGACAGCGAGATCTTGAAGACGATGATGAAGGGGACGAGGAAGAAGAACAGCAGCCAGAGATAGGGAATGATGATGACGAGGCGGTTGACGAAGCCCTTTGCCAGCCGCGTCAGCGGCGTGGCGGCGGTAGCGGTCGTCGATGGAGCGGCGGCAGCTGCGATGTTTGTCATGTCCGCTCCTACCTTGTCAGCACGACGCCGGCGTCGGGCCGGAAGGAAACCCAGGCGCGGTCGTTCCAGGTCAGCGGATCCTCGGTGACACGCGAGGCGTTCAGCGCGCTTGCCCGCACGATCTGACCGTCGTCGAGCTTGATATGATAGACGGTCATGTCGCCGAGATAGGCGACATCGTAGACCTCGCCTTCGAGCGCGTTGACCGCATCGACCGGCTTTTTGGAAGAAACCTTGATCTTCTCCGGCCGGATCGCGAAAATGATGTCGGAGCCGGCAGCGGCGTCGCTGCCATTGTCGACGACGATCTGCGCTCCGGTCGCGCCGGTGATGCGCGTGGCGCTTGCCGTGCGCTCGGCAACCTTGCCCTCGAACATGTTCACATTGCCGACAAAATGCGCCACGAAGCGCGAGGTCGGCGCCTCGTAGATCTCGGCAGGCGTCGCGACCTGCATCACCTCGCCCTTGTCCATGATGGCGATGCGGTCGGCCATGGTCATGGCCTCCTCCTGGTCATGCGTGACGACGACGAAAGTGAGGCCGAGCTCCTGCTGCAGGTCCATCAGTTCGAACTGCGTTTCCTCGCGCAGCTTCTTGTCGAGCGCGCCGAGCGGCTCGTCGAGGAGCAGAACCTTCGGGCGCTTGGCGACCGAGCGGGCAAGCGCCACGCGCTGGCGCTGGCCGCCCGAGAGCTGGTGCGGCTTGCGCTTGGCGAACTGCTCGAGCTTGACGAGCTTCAGCATCTCGGCGACGCGCTTGTCGATATCGGCCCCAGGCATGCCTTCCTGCTTCAGGCCGAAGGCGATGTTCTTTTCCACCGTCATATGCGGGAACAGCGCGTAGGACTGGAACATCATGTTGACCGGCCGCTTGTAGGGCGGGATGCCGCGCAGGTCCTGCCCGTCGAGAAGGATGCGGCCCGCCGACGGCTCCTCGAAGCCGGCGAGCATCCTGAGCAGGGTCGACTTGCCGCAGCCGGAAGCGCCGAGCAGGGCGAAGAACTCTCGCTCGAAGATGGTCAGCGACAGATTGTTGACGGCGGTGAAGTCGCCGAACTTCTTGGTGACCTTGTCGAACTGGATATACGGCTTGGCGTTCGGGTCGTTCCATGGCGCGAAATCCCTGCGGATGCTGCCAAGCGATTTCATGGTCCCCACTCCGTTACTTTTTTGAATTCCCCAAAAGAAAGCGACCCCGGCAGTTGGCTGCCGGGGTCGTGTCTCAATGCTTACTGGCCTGTGACGATCTTGGTCCAGGTGCGCGTGATGACACGCTGTGTCTTGGGATCGTATGGCGCAACGGTATAAAGCTTCTTCGTGGTCTCTTCGTCCGGATAGACCGAAGGATCTTCCAGGATCGCCTTGTCGACGAACTGCTGCGAGGCCTTGTTGCCGTTGGCGTAGAGCACGTAGTTCGACGACTTGGCGATGACTTCGGGCGTCATCATGTAGTTGATGAACTCGAGCGCGTCGGCGACATGCGGCGCGTCCGCGGGGATCGCCATCTGGTCGAACCACATCTGGGCGCCTTCCTTCGGCACCGAATAACCGATCTCGACGCCCTGCTTGGCTTCCTCGGCGCGGTTTCGCGCCTGGAAGACGTCGCCCGACCAGCCGATGGCCAGGCAGATGTCGCCATTGGCCAAGGCGTTGATGTATTCGGACGAATGGAACTTGCGGATATAAGGCCGGACCTTCAGCAACGCTTCCTCGGCCTTGGAAATGTCATCGGGCGAGGTGCTGTTGGGATCGAGCCCGAGATATTTCAGCGCCGCCGGAATGACGTCGGCGGGAGAGTCCAGCACGTAGACGCCGCAATCCTTCAGCTTGGCCAGCTTGTCGGGATTGAAGAAGGTGTCCCAGCTATCGATCTTGTCGGTGCCGAGCGCGGCCTGCACCTTCTTGATGTTATAGCCTAGACCGACCGTGCCCCACATGTAGTTGACGGAATATTCGTTGCCCGGATCGTATTTGGCGGTGCGCTCGGAAATGACGTCCCACATGTTGGAGATGTTGGGCAGCTTCGACTTGTCGAGCTTCTGGAACACGCCGGCCTGGATCTGGCGCGCCAGGAAATTGGCGCTCGGCACGACGACGTCATAGCCGCTGCCGCCGGCAAGCAGTTTCGTCTCCAGGATCTCGTTGGAATCGAAGGTGTCATAGACGACCTTGATGCCGGTCTTCTTGGTGAAGTCGTCGATGATCGAAGAGTCGATATAGTCCGACCAGTTGTAGACGTTGACGACGCGGTCTTCGGCATGGCCGGTTATTGTGAAAAGCGTCAGAAATGCCGACGTCGCCGAAAGCAAGAGCGCTTTGCGGATCATGGTGTTCTCCTTTGGTGAGTATTCCCTCGCCGGCTCGTCGCGATATGGCGGCGCGGCGTTGGTTTCAGACTATTGAGCTTTCCGGAGAGCGACAAGCGTGAACTGTCCACGCCAGGCTCGATCACGACATCAAGGTCGAAGGCATTCCAGCCTCCTCGGCGAGGCACCCGGGCCGCGTCAGCGGCATTCACCGCGGCGTAAGCATAGCGATCACGATGCTGTCCGGTCCCGAGCAGGCCGGCGGAGACACTTGGCAAGATACGCCTGTCTTGTTGTTGCCGTAATCGCAGCCTGCCCGTCCGGCAACTGGGTTGTCAATGGGGAACGCTGCCTATCGTCAATTGGGCGACGGCAGGCCGGTGACGCCGGGACGCGCCGGCCGTGTCTGGCGCTTGAACTCCAGGCCGATATGGACGAGCAGCGCCGTGACGACGACCGCGCCGCCGATGATGGTGCGCACCGACGGTACTTCGGAATGGACGAGCCAGACCCAGATCGGCCCAAGGATCGGCTCGAAGGTGCCGAGCAGCGCCGCGATCGCCGCCGGCACCAGCCGCGCGCCCATGGCAAAAAAGGCGAGGCCGACGCCGAGATTGATGACGCCGAAGGCGAAGAGGAAGCCCATGTCGCGCCCGGAGACCGCGAACTCCGATGCCTGGGAAGCGGCGAAAGCACTGGCGAGCAGCGCCGCAAGGCAATTGGCCGGCACCATGCGCACATGGGCGAAGCGCCGGGTGATCACGGTCGCGACGGAAAACATCACCGCGATCAGCAGCGCCAGTCCATCGCCGATCGGCGAGACGGCGCCGCCCAGGGATTCCGAGACCATGATGGCGACGCCGGTGATGACGGCGGCAATCGCGATCCAGGTCGCCGGACCGACCCGTTCGCGAAACAGGAGCCAGGCGAGCAGAGCCGCCAGGAGCGGCACGCCTGCCTGCATCAGGAGGATGTTGGCGACCGTCGTATAGGCAAGCGCCACCACGAAGCTGGTCGAGGCGGTGGCGAAGCAGAAGGCGACGCCAAGGCCTGGCAGGCCCATGTGCCGAAAGAGGTTCAGTGTACCGCGCCAACCATCGCGCCAAAGCATGAAAGCGATGAGAAAGGCCACGGCCCAGAGCGAGCGCCAGAACACCACGGTCCAGCTGTCGCCGATATGGATGAAGCGAGCGATGGTGCCGCCGAAACTCCACATAAGCGCCGAAAGGAAGACCAGGAGCATGCCGATCCGCTCCTCGCGCGGCGAGACGGCTGGCAAGGCGGTGGAGGACGGGGCGACGTGGGGCGAGGCGGTATCGGTCATGGCAGATGACTGTCAGCGGTTTGCGTTCGACACGATGCACCAGGGACGACGAGGAACTGCGTCTCAATCGCGTAGCGCAAAGGCGCAAAACCGGCGTGATCCAGCGCTCGGCGAGGCTTGGGACACATCCGCCGGTATCATCCCTGGAAATCGAAGGCGCTGAGGCCTGTCACCATCTCGTCGAGGCCGAGCGGGCGCGTCACCGGCGGCTCGGCGCGCGCAAGGCAGCCGGCGCGCTCGCAAAGCCGGCAGGCGGGGCCGACCGGCGTGGCGATGCCTTGCCCGGGCTTGCCGGTGGCTCCGGCCGGCAGCGCCACGCCATAGACGATCTCGTCGCGGAAGCCGACATCGCAACCGAGCAAGAGCGCGGTGCGACGCGGCCGTTCGGAGAAGGCGCCTTGCGGGCCTTCCAGCGTGCGGGCGATGCAAAGGAATTCGGCGCCATCAGGCATCTCCACCGCCTCGACCAGTATCTGGCCCGGCTGCGAGAAGGCCGCATGGACGGGAAGCTTTGGGCAGCCGCCGCCGAAACGGCTCTGCGGATAGCCCTGGCTGCCGGCCTTGCGGAAGCGGTTACCGGCATTGTCGACTTCCAGCATGAAGAACGGCACGCCCGATGCGCCCTGCCGCTGCAGCATGGTCAGACGGTTGGCCGCCTGTTCGAAAGAGACGCCGAAACGGGAACGCAAGACGTCGATGTCGTAGCGGGCGCGGACGGCGGCGGCGTGGAAAGCCTGATAGGGCATCATCAGCGCGTGGGCGGCGTAGCGGCCGAGCTCGAAACGGGCAAGCCGGCGCGCCTCGTCAGTGGCGAGCTTCAGCGCCTGGACCTCGCCCGCGATGGCCACCGACATGCGCATCAGGCTCGCCTCCATGGCGACCTCGCGCAGCTGGTCGAAAGGCGACAGCCGCTCGGACAGGAACAGGCGCTGCGAATGGCGGTCGTAACGGCGGCGCCAATTGGGCATGGTGGCGACCGGCAACACCTTGACGACGATGCCGTGCTCGCGCCTCAGCCAGGCCTTCAGCGCGCCGGACAGATCGTCGCCGGGCTCGAGGACCGATGTGAAAGCCTCCGCCTCTTCCTCCAGCGAAGCGAAGTGGTTCGGCCGGCGCTCGAACACTTCGTGGACTTCATCGGCAGGCAAGCGCGTGCCGGACAGCGCGGTCGCCCTGCCCTCCTTGGCCAATAACTGGTTGAGGTCGGACAGGCGCTCGGCCTGCTCGCGGTAGGCACGAAAGAGCTTCACCATCGCCGCCGAGGCATTCGGCGCCGTCTCGGCGAGGTCGATCAATTCCTGGTCGCCGGGCAGTTCGCCGGCAAGAAGCGGATCGCTGAACGCTTCGCGCAAGGCAGCGATCGAGCCTTTTGTCTCTCCCTGCAGTTCGTGCGGATCGACCTTATAGACGGAGGCAAGCTTGAGAATGAGCTGCACCGTCAACGGTCGCTGGTTGCGCTCGATCAGGTTGAGGTAGGAAGGCGAGATGCCCAGCCCCTCGGCCATCGCCGTCTGGGTCAGGCTCCTGGCGGTGCGCAGCCGCCGCAGCCGCGGCCCGGCAAAAATCTTCTGGTCGGCCATCCCTGCCATCCTTGACAAGAATTTACATGAACATCGAGTCCGGCGGTCGCTTCGCCGTTTTTACAATCGTGACAAATTTACAGGTGCGGCCTGTCAATGGCAACACAGCTTTTCCTTTATTTTCGATGCCAAAAGGCGGTTTTCCTAGATGGCTTTCGCACCGCAATGTAAATGATGTCATACACAGACGCCACAGATTGGGCCTTTGTGACGCGTAGCCGAAGCAGTTAGCAAACGATCCGGAGTGACCAATGACCGATTTTTACAACCTCGTCCCCTCCGCGCCGGAAGGGCGTTTCGACGGCATCGAGCGTCCCTATTCGCCAGAGGATGTGAAGCGGTTGCGCGGTTCCGTGCAGGTTCGCCAGACGCTGGCCGAGATGGGTGCGAACCGGCTGTGGAAGCTCATTCACGAGGAGGATTTCGTCAATGCGCTGGGCGCCATGTCGGGCAACCAGGCCATGCAGCAGGTTCGAGCCGGACTGAAGGCGATCTATCTCTCGGGCTGGCAGGTGGCCGCCGACGCCAACACCGCGTCGGCGATGTATCCGGACCAGTCGCTTTACCCGGCCAATGCGGCGCCGGAACTCGTCAAGCGTATCAATCGCACGTTGCAGCGCGCCGACCAGATCGAGACATCCGAAGGCAACGGGCTGTCGGTCGAGACCTGGTTCGCGCCGATCGTGGCCGACGCGGAAGCCGGCTTCGGCGGCCCGCTCAACGCCTTCGAGATCATGAAGGCCTTCATCGAGGCGGGTGCCGCCGGCGTCCATTATGAGGACCAGCTGGCGTCGGAAAAGAAGTGCGGCCATCTCGGCGGCAAGGTGCTGATCCCGACGGCGGCGCATATCCGCAACCTCAACGCGGCGCGCCTTGCGGCCGACGTCATGGGCACGCCGACGCTGGTCGTGGCGCGCACGGACGCCGAGGCGGCGAAGCTGTTGACCTCCGATATCGACGAGCGCGACCGGGCTTTTGTCGATTACGATGCAGGCCGCACGGTCGAGGGCTTCTACAATGTGCGGAACGGCATCGAGCCCTGCATCGCGCGCGCCGTGGCCTATGCGCCGCATGCCGACCTGATCTGGTGCGAGACCTCCAAGCCGGATCTGGCGCAGGCCAGGAAATTCGCCGAGGGCGTGCACAAGCACCATCCTGGCAAGCTGCTCGCCTATAATTGCTCACCGTCCTTCAACTGGAAGAAGAACCTCGACGACGCGACGATCGCGAAGTTCCAGAAGGAGCTTGGCGCGATGGGCTACAAGTTCCAGTTCATCACGCTCGCCGGCTTCCACCAGCTGAACTTCGGCATGTTCGAGCTGGCGCGCGGCTACAAGGATCGCCAGATGGCCGCCTATTCGGAACTGCAGGAGGCCGAGTTCGCGGCCGAGGCCCGCGGCTACACCGCGACCAAGCACCAGCGCGAGGTCGGCACCGGCTATTTCGACGCCGTGTCGATGGCGATCACCGGCGGCCAGTCCTCGACCACCGCCATGCATGAATCGACCGAGCACGCCCAGTTCAGGCCGGCGGCCGAGTAACCGATAACAACCAGAGGAAACGCCCGCAGGGCATTTGCATCGAGGAGAAGACCAATGGCATCGATAAGCCGCGTCAAGGAAAGGGCAGAAGAACAATCGAGCGCGATGAGCGTCGACCAGCAGGCGACGATCCGCATGCTCGCCAACGATCTGCACAGGCTCAACCAGTCGGTCATGAAGGCAGTCGAGGCCGGCGTCTCGGTGGAGCTGGTGCGTTCGGCCAGGCACCATGGCGGCGACGGCAACTGGGGAGACCTTTTGATCCCGGTGATCGTTACCCAGCAGAGTCATACTTGACGCAACGTCAACAGTCTCGGCGACAGTCTCCCGCGCGCTATACGTTCGGGAGACTATCGCATTTTTTCGATTTGCCTTCGTCGCCAAGAGGTACGACTTGCGCCGAGGTCCAGAATTTCTTGCTATATTTTCGACCTCGACCGTTTCAGCTTGACACCGGCCGTGATCTCACCCAATTGTGCCTCAGGTTTCAACCCTGCATTGAACCAGAGTGCCTGCCCGCCGATGTGCCCCCCCGACCGTGACGACCACTCCGAAAAACGCCCGAAACCGGCAGCCCGGACTGGCGCGGTCGCGGCGGACTTTTCCAAGGTGCTCGTCGTCGGAAAATCGTCGATCAATCGGGTCGTGGTGTCGAAAATCGTCGAGAAATCGGGACTGAAGCCGATCTCGGAATCGCCCGAAACCGCCGAGAAGACGCTGACCGGCCAGTTGCCCGGCGCCGTCATCCTGGACGGCGGCCCGGACAACAAGGATTGCGACCGGCTGATGTCGGCCATCGACGCGTTGCGGCGCGCCTCCGGCAAGCCGCTGCCCGCGGTGATCCTGCTTTCAACCAGGAATGGCACGCCGGAAGGCCTCGGCCTGTCGAGCCTGGTCGATGCGGTGGTCGCCAAGCCGATAACGCCCGAGAAGCTGCAACCGGTGGTCGATCGACTGGTCGGGCGCGGCTAGAGCAATTCCAGGAAAAGTGTGAGCGGTTTTCCATGCGGAATTGCGTTGAAACAAGGGGACAGAGCGGTTCGCCGTTTCCGCGAAACGCTCTAGGCGTTTCGCGACAGGCTGGGCCGGCGCGTCGAGGCGACATTCGGGAACTGTTCTCGTGAGGCTGGGTCAGTCCAGCTCGCCACGTTCCCTCATTCCGTGCGCGACCTGGCGGAAAAATTCGAGGACCTCAGGGTCGAACCAGAGGGCCTCGGATCTTGCCTGCGCCTCGGCAAGCGTTTTGGTATACGCGTCGCGTATAAGCTCTTGCTCAGCCTGGGGGCTCGAACGCCTGATGCCAGCGGTACGGGATCGCACGCGCCGAACGAACTCTTTGGCGGCTTCGGAATTGACGTCGCCCGCCTCCTTCAGTCGGCTGGCTTCCTCCATGAGGGCCCTCAGCGCAGCCTTGTGGGCGTCTCCGTCATATTCCTTCCTTATCTCGTCAAAGGTGCGGCTTGCCTGCCCAGTCGGATCCTGTTCCGCGATCAGAGCTTCGAACCTTGCGAGGAATTTCTTTTTATCGGTGGGTTGCTGCACGAGAGTCTCCTTGGTGAGAATTGCCAACTCGTCCAGAGAAAGATCCCGTCCCTCATCGATCTGACACAGCGCCACATCTATGAGGGCGATCGCGCGCCTGATCTTGTCTTGTTGGGACTCCAGCGTTTCGCGTTGCAGCCGCGGAATACCCCGAAGCCGGGAATGATCCCCGACAAGCTTCTTGATCGATTTGAGGGGCAAGCCGAGATCGCGAAGCACGATGATCTGGTGCAAGCGGCCGATTTGAGCTGGGCCGTATAGGCGCCATCTCGATTCGGCGCGGTGAGGGATAACGAGGCCCTCCCGCTCATAGACCCTGAGCGCCTTGGTGGTGACGCCGACCCGCCGAGCTGTCTCGCCCGGGCCGAACCATTGCTCCTTTTCGCCGCTCATAGCCGACCTTCCGTTCCGGACCCTCGCTTCTGTAAGGGCGGCCCCAGGGTCCGATGCAAGAGCTTCGTCGGTCGGTTCGTTCGCGCCGCCCGCTTACCCGAACCGACGTCCAGAGCGTCGGCTCGCGCGACGCCGCGGAGGTATGCCGCCAGCGGGCTTTTGCGCAGGCTGGGGAACACAACCTCCGGCCGTCGTCAACCTGCCATGGCGATGCTCTCGATCAGCGCGGGCAGTTCGCTCAGGTCGGCGATCTGGCGGAACCGCGGCGCCGCGACCGGCGCCTCGGCATGCTCGGCCGCCCAGGTCAATTCATGCGGGACATAGATACCCCAGCCGCCGGCATCGATGGCCGGAACCACGTCCGACTTGAGCGAGTTGCCGACCATCATGCTCTTTTGCGGTCCCTCGCCATGGCGGCTGAAGATCCGGGCATAGGTGGCAGCGCTCTTGTCGCTGACGATCTCGACGGCGTCGAAAAGCTCGCCCAGTCCCGATTGCGCAAGCTTGCGCTCCTGGTCCATCAGGTCACCCTTGGTGATCAGCACCAGGCGATAGCTGCCGGCGAGCTTCTCGACCGTTTCACGCGCATGCGGCAGCGGCTCGATCGGGTGGCTGAGCATGTCGCGGCCGGCAGCCAGGATTTCCGCAATGGTCGAGGCCGGAACACGGCCTTCGGTAACCTCGATCGCCGTCTCGATCATCGACAGCGTGAAGCTCTTGATGCCGAAACCGTAGAGGCCGAGATTGCGTTTGGCGGCTGCAAGCAGGTTCGCCGAAATCTTGCTCGCATCGCCATGCTCGGCAAGCATGGCTAGGAAGCGCTGCTCGGTCATGCGGAAGAACTGCTCGTTCTGCCATAGCGTGTCGTCGGCATCGAAACCGATCGTCGTCAACCGGGAAGCGGCCATCAGCGCACTCACTCTTTCCTGACAGGCACATCTAGACGTCGCAGCGCCGCCAGCAAGCAGAAAATGGCGGCGGCCGAATGACTTTCCCCGGGCAGCCGGCTTGGCATGCCCGGCGCCTCCCCTTCCCTTCCCCCATGGCGCCCGGCTATAGTTCGAAATCCGCAACACAATCTGGTGAATGATGCCGCCTGAAAAAAAGGAAGTCCGTCCGTCAAGCCGGGGGGGACGCGCCCGCACGCCTGCCTTCCTGAAAAACCAGCGTGGTGTGAAGAACTGGAAGGAAGCCAGCGCCTGGCTCGAATGGCGCGGCATCGAGGACATCGAGTGCATCACGCCCGACCAGGCGGGCGTCGCCCGCGGCAAGATGATGCCGTCGAAGAAATTCACATCCAATACATCGCTGGCGCTGCCTTCGGCCGTGTTCATGACGACGATCTCCGGCGGCTATCCCGAGGACGGCAACGGCTTCCACTATCCCGAGGATGACGGCGACCTGAAGCTTCTGCCCGATCTCTCGACGCTGACCGTCGTGCCCTGGGAAGAAGACCCGACGGCCGCGGTGATCTGCGATCTCGTGCACCAGGACGGCCGCTCGGTCGAGTTCACGCCGCGCAATGTGCTCAAGCGCGTGCTTGCGGCCTATGACGAGCGCGGCCTGAAGCCGGTGGTGGCGCCCGAGATCGAATTCTATCTGGTGCGCAAGAACCCCGACCCGGACTATCCGCTGACGCCGCCCGTCGGGCGTTCGGGCCGGCCGATCGGCGGCGGCGCCGGCTATTCGATCGCCGGCGTCAACGAATTCGACGAGCTGATCGACGACATCTACCATTTCTCGGAACGGCAGGGCCTGGAGATCGACACGCTGATCCATGAGGAGGGCGCCGGCCAGCTCGAGATCAATCTGCGCCACGGCAACCCGATCGAGCTTGCCGACCAGGTGTTCATGTTCAAGCGCACCATCCGCGAGGCAGCGCTGAAGCACGAGATCTACGCCACCTTCATGGCCAAGCCGATCCAGGGCCAGCCGGGCTCGGCCATGCATATCCACCAGTCGGTCGTTGACAAGAAGACCGGCAGGAACATCTTCTCGGCCGAGGACGGCTCGGAAACAGATGCGTTCTTCCACTTCATCGGCGGCATGCAGAGGCATGTGCCGAATGCGCTGGTGATGTTCGCGCCCTACGTCAACTCCTACCGCCGGCTGACGCAGCAGGCCTCGGCTCCGGTCAACAACAAGTGGGGCTATGACAACCGCACCACGGCCTTCCGCGTGCCGCGCTCGGATCCGGCGGCGCGGCGCGTCGAAAACCGCATCCCGTCCTCCGACGCCAACCCCTATCTGGCGCTTGCCGCGTCGCTTGCCTGCGGGCTGATCGGCATGAACAACAAGATCAAGGCGGAACCGCCGGTCCTGACGACCGCCAACGCGGATGAAATCGACCTGCCGCGCGGCCTTCTGGAGGCCGTAGGCCTGTTCGAGGACGACACGGAGCTCGGCGCCATCCTCGGCAAATCCTTCGCCGCCACCTACACGGCGATCAAGCGCGCCGAGTTCGAGACCTTCATGGAAGTGATCAGCCCGTGGGAGCGGGAGTACCTCTTGTTGAACGTATAGGGGAGTAAGGCAGTAGGGGAGTAGGGGAGTAGGGGAGTAGGGGAGTAGGACGGGTGGCCGAAAAGACAGGCTCTTACAAGGATTTGGTAGTCTGGCAGCAGGCGATGGACTTGGCTGTGTCGGTCTACAGCGCGACAAAATCCTGGCCCAAGGAAGAGCTCTATGGATTGACCAGCCAAGTGCGCCGCTCCGCAGCTTCAGTGCTGTCAAACATAGCCGAGGGTTACGGTAGGGAGATTCGAGGTTCCTATCAGCAGTTTCTCCGCATCGCTCAAGGGTCGCTGAAGGAATTAGAAACGCAGCTTCTGATCGCTGAACGCACTGGTATCGCGTCACAACAAACAACGACTCCATTGCTGGCCAGTACCGAAAGCGTGGGGAAGCTTCTTCGACTTCTGATTCGAAAATTAGCAGCCGACTAGCTTCCCCTACTCCCCTACTCCCCTACTCCCTGGAGTGCACCCCAAAACTGAGACAAGGATATAAGGGACAGTCCTGAGAGAGGGACTGATGCCTCAAAGACGGAAAT